>JALOSN010000369.1 GCA_025458415.1 Hydrogenophaga sp. | reverse complement strand
GCATGACCTCGTAGAAGGTTTCCATCGTGGGTTGTCTCCGTTGGCTGTGGGTCCGGGACCTGCCGGTCCCGCGCCTGGGGCGGCAGGCAACTGACCCTTTGCAATCCTCAGGCCACACTGCACCGATCTGGGGAAAACCCCGAAAAACCTCAACAAGCCACTGATATGTAAGGATTTTTTTCCTGACCGTGAACCATCTTCATCCGTACGAAAAGAATACAGTGGAAACCATCAATCCAGTCATCACGACAAATCGGATACGGAATTTCCGCTGCATGCGAGGCCTGGCCCGGGCACATGGACAAAAAAAAACCGACCCACATGGGTCGGTTGGAGTGATCTGGCATCTCTTGGGGACGCTGGACTGCTGTGTTTTTGGTGGACTGGGTTGTCTCCTCGGTCCCCCGCGTTGCGCGGCGCGGTGCACCGTTCGCGAGTGCCCGCAATGTACGCCGCTGCACCAGCGCTGTGCATCGGGGCTTACCCTCGGTCACTTGCGCGACTGGCATGGGAAATGCTCGATCTGACGGGTCGTTGGAACAACCGAAAGCTGCCCATGCCCGCATCCGATTCCGATCTGCTGGCGGCCGCTGCACACATGCATGTGCTGCTGCGCCGCAAGACCGGCCGTGTCACCGACACCGAGTGGATGGCCATCAATGAGGATTACGCCCGCGCCATCGTCGACTTCGCGCGCGAGAAGGCCCGCAGTGACCAGATCGAGGAACTGCTGCCCCTGGCCGACCGGGTGGAGGGACTGCCGTCGAGCCGCCACCCTCCTGCCCGCCCGGCCTGGACCGGCCCGCGCCCGCAGACACCCATGCCGCCCGAGCCCGCCAGTGAAGCGGCAGAACAAAACCGGCTTTCCAGCGCACAGGCCGCCCTCGCCAGCCGCTACATCGGCCGGCTGCGCTGAGGCAGGCCCGGCACCTCAGACCCCGGTCAGGATCCAGCGTGCAGCCTTTTCGGCAATCATCAACGTCGGACTGTTGGTATTGCCGCTGGTGATGGTGGGCATGACACCCGCATCCACCACCCGCAGGCCGGCCACACCGCGCACCCGCAGGTGACTGTCGACCACCGCCATCGGGTCATCGTCGCGTCCCATCTTGGTCGTGCCCACCGGATGAAAGATGGTGCTGGCGATGTCACCGGCCAGGCGCGCCAGCTCCTCGTCGCTCTGGTACTGGGGCCCGGGCTTGAACTCCTCGGGCCGGTACTTCGCCATGGCAGGCTGGCCCACGATGTGGCGCGTCACGCGCAGGCTGTCGGCCGCCACCTTGCGGTCCTCGTCGGTGCTCAGGTAGTTGGGCGCGATCGCCGGCGCGTCCTCGCAGCGCGGTGAACGGATGCGCACATGCCCGCGGCTGCCGGGGTTGAGGTTGCAGACACTGGCCGTGAAGGCCGGGAAAGGGTGCAAGGGCTCGCCGAAGGCATCCAGGCTGAGCGGTTGCACGTGGTATTCGATGTTGGCGTGGGGCTGTGACGGGTCGCTCTTCGTGAAGGCCCCGAGCTGGCTGGGCGCCATGCTCATGGGACCGCTGCGCTTGAAAGCGTATTCCAGTCCGATCATCGCCTTGCCCCACAGCGAGTTCGCCAGGGTGTTCAGGGTCCGGGCGCCCTGCACCTTGTAGACCGAGCGGATCTGCAGGTGGTCCTGCAGGTTCTCGCCCACGCCCGGCAGCTCGTGCTGCACCTGCACCCCGGCGGACTGCAGCACAGCAGCCGGGCCGATGCCCGAGAGCTGCAGGATCTGCACCGAGCCGATGCTGCCGGCGCTGAGCACCACCTCGCGCGCAGCCGCCACCACCACCCGCTGGCCGCCCCGGCGCAACTCGGCGCCGGAACAGCGCAGCGCGCCCGCGGCGTCGCGCGCGAGCGTCAGCCGCTCGACCTGGGTCTCGGTCCAGACGGTCAGGTTGGGCCGCTGCAGTGCCGGTCGCAGAAAGGCCTTGGACGCGTTCCAGCGCCAGCCGGCCTTCTGGTTGACCTCGAAGTAGCCCACGCCCTCGTTGTTGCCCCCGTTGAAGTCGCGCGTGGCCGGAATGCCGGCCTGCTGGGCGGCCTGGGCAAACGCATCGAGCACGTCCCAGCGCAGGCGCTGCTTCTCCACCCGCCATTCACCGGTGCTGCCGGTGCCCTGGTGGCCGTGCAGGGCGGCGAACCGCGGGTCGGACAGGCCGTCGCCTTCGGCGTCCAGCCGGTGATGGTGTTCGTGCGCCCGGAAGTCCGGCAGGCAGTTCGCCCAGTGCCACTGGTCGTCACCGGTCAGGGCGGCCCAGCCGTCGTAGTCGCGTGCCTGACCCCGCATGTAGATCATGCCGTTGATGCTGGAGCAGCCACCCAGGGTCTTGCCACGCGGGTAACGCAGGCGCCGTCCATTGAGCCCGGCGTCGGGTTCGGTCTGGTAGAGCCAGTCGGTGCGCGGATTGCCGATGCAATAGAGATAACCCACCGGGATGTGGATCCAGTGGTAATCGTCCTTGCGTCCGGCCTCGACCAGCAGCACCCGGCGCGTCGGGTCGGCGCTCAGGCGGTTGGCCAGCAGGCAGCCGGCGGTACCCCCGCCGATGACGATGTGGTCGAAGGTCTGCAGGTCACTGGGGGGGTGGGGGTTCATGCGCGGTCTCCGGCTGGATCGGTGTTGTCGGCGGCATAGGCAATGGCCGGTGCCAGCAGGCTGTGGGTCTGCACCAGATGGGCGTCGGCCACCGCCGCCGGCACGCCGGCCGCCTGCAGCACACCGCGCAGCAGAAAGGCGTCGGTCGGGCTGAACACGGTGACCAGCGTCTGCCAGTCACCCAGGGAAGGGTCGTAGGAGCTGTTGCCGTCGTCCATGGTCTCTGGAGTGTGCCCGAAGCGGGACGACGGGTATGTCAACCGCGTGGCAGCCCACGACCGGCGCGGGCCCATGCTTCGAGCCCAGGCCAGCGTTGGCCCACTCACGCCTGCCGATGGAGATCCTTCCAGTACGCGGACGCCTTGATCCGGTCGGGGCGTACACCCGGCCTGGAGATGAGGACACTTCGCCAGCCGTCCACCTGCTGCGCCTCGCCAGCACACCAGACGAAGCCGGGGCCTGGCGGCGGCGCCCAACCCTGCAGGAATTCCAGGGTGCTGGCCTCGTTGTCCTGCCAATGCAGGGTGACCCCGTCGGGCAGGCCGAGGTCACGGCGCTCGGCCGGCGAAGGCATCAGTACCGCCAATTGGCCTGTGCAGTGGGCTGGCCAGCTGGCCAGCGCGCGCGTCATGGCGGGTAGCGCGGTCGCGTCCCCCACCATGAGAAGCCAGCGCAGGTCATCAGGCAACAACATGGACCCTTTGGGTCCGCCCACCTGCAAGATCTGGCCCGGGATGGCCTGCGCCGCCCAGTCCGATGCCGCACCCGCTTCATGCAGGACAAACTCCAGGTCCAGTTCGCATGCCCTGCGGTCATATCTGACAGGCGTGTAATCCCGCATCTCCACAGCCGATGGATCCTCCGAGGGGATGAACACCTTGACGTGGTCGTCGAAGCCCAGGCTGACAAAGTCGTGCAGATCGGCGCCACCGAGCGTGATGCGCACCAGTGAAGGGGTG
>JALOSN010000368.1 GCA_025458415.1 Hydrogenophaga sp. | reverse complement strand
CGGGGTGTCAGCTGCCGTCGGGCAGATCGCGGCCCTTGCTGCTGCGCCAGATCGCACGCACCAGCCACAGGCCGCCCAGGAAGGCACTGGCGAAACCCAGGAAACCGAAGGCCGGCAGGCCGAACAGGGTGGGGCCGCCCTGCACCGTCATGACGATGGACGACCCGACGATGAGCGCGGCGATCACCAGCGCCATGGTCAAACGGTTGGCGGCGCGGTCGATCTGGTCGCCCACGCGCTTGAGGTGGGCGATGTCGATGCCCACGTGCACCCGGCCGCGGCGCGCGTTGCGCAGCAGGCGCGACATGTCGTGCGGCAGTTGCTCGGCCACGGCAAGCGTGCGGCGCAGCGTCTGCCAGGCACGGCCCGCCACCACCTTGGGCTGGTAACGGGCACGCACCACGCGTTTGAGCATGGGCAGCGCTTCGGTGGTCATGTGGAACGCGGGGTCGAGGCTGCGGCCCATGCCTTCCAGGGTGATGAAGGCCTTGATGAGCAGGGCCATGTCGGACGGCAGGCCCAGGTGGTGCTCGCGCAGGATGGTGGTCACGTCGGCCAGCATCTGCCCCAGGTTGAGCTCGGCCAGCGGCGCTCCGTGGTACTGGTCGACAAAGGTCTCGATCTCGGCTTCGAGCTGGCCAAGGTTGACGCCGTGGTCGTCGCCGGTCCAGTCGAGCAGCACGTCGGCCACCGTTTGCGGGTTGCGTTCGACCAGCCCCAGCAGCAGCTGCAGCAGCTCTTCGCGGCGGCGCGCCGACAGCCGCCCCACCATGCCGAAGTCGATGAACGCGATGCGGTTGTCGGGCAGGTAGATCACATTGCCCGGGTGCGGGTCGGCATGGAAAAAACCGTCCTCCACGATCATCTTGAGCACCGCCTGGGCACCGCGCCGGGCCAGCAGACCGCGGTCCAGGCCGTCAGCGTCGAGCCGGGCCAGGTCGTGCCCGGCGATGCCGTCCACGAAGTCCTGCACATTGACGCGCTCGCGGGTGTGCGCCCAGTGCACCTGGGGCACCACGATCCACGGCAGGCCCGCCAGGTTGGCGGCGATGCGCTCGGCGTGGCGGCATTCGCTGGCCAGATCCAGCTCGCGCTTCAGAGAGCGTTCGAGTTCGCGCACCAGCAGCTGGGGGCGGTAGGGTTTGAGCGCGGGCAGCTCGGCTTCGGCCAGCGCGGCCAGGCGGGCCAGCAGGCGCAGGTCGGCGGTGATGGTGTCGGTGATGCCGGGGCGGCGGATCTTGACGACCACTTCGCGGCCATCCTGGAGCTGGGCGCGGTGCACCTGGGCGATGCTGGCGGCGGCCAGCGGCTCGCTGTCGAAGCGGGCAAACACCGCTTCGGGCTCGCCACCCAGATCTTCGCGCAGCTGGGGCCGCAGCTGTTCCAGCGGCACAGCGGGCACATGGCTGTGCAGCTTTTCGAACTCGGCGATGAAATCGGGGCCGAACAGATCGGCGCGACCGGCAAAAATCTGCCCGAGCTTGACGAAGGTGGGGCCCAGCTCTTCGAGCGCCAGGCGCAGCTGCACCGGCGGCTCCAGCCGGGCCAGGTCGGCGGCGTGGTCCCACTTCAGGGCATGGCCAGCGCGCTCCAGCCGGTCGGCCAGGCCGAGGCGGCGCACGCTGTCGCCAAAGCCGTGGCGGATCAGCACGCCCAGGATCTGGTTCAAGCGCCCCATGTCGCGGGCAGCGCCCAGGGTTTCGATCAGCATGCGGACATGATAGACCCGGGGCCTGTGGCCAGCCACCCGGACAACGAGCCCCTCGCGACGGGCGCGTGGCCGCTGGTGTCAGGCGCTCAGGGCCTTGGGCACCCAGGCGAGCAGGTCGTCGGCCACTTCCTGCGGCGTGTCCAGGTGGCCACCCGCATACTCGGTCAGGCGGGAGCGCGGATGCGGCGGCAAGCGGTCGACATAGTAGGCACGCACCCGGGGGAACATCGGGTCCTTGCGGCCAATGGCGGTGAACACCGGTGTGCTGGCCGGCACCCGCGGCGCGGTGACCGACATTTCGGCGTCCGAGCCGGGATCGAAGTACGACAGGTAGGCCCGCGCGCTGATGACCACCGGCAGCTGGCGCCCCTGGTTGATGTCGTTGAAACGCTGGGTCTCGTCGCCCTTGCCAGCGGCCACCAGCGCACGCGCTTCGTCGATGCTCTCGCGCACCGCTTTGAGCGACGGGGCGTTGTAATAGCTCACAGGCACGTGGCCGGGCGCCATCAGCACCAGGGCTTGCGCGTCGCCCCCCCGGGCAGCAAAACTGAGCGCAGCCGGGCAACCCATGCTGTGCCCCACCACCACGGTGTGGGTGGCGCCCCGGCTTCGCAAGGTCTTCACGTGGTCGGTCATCTCAGTCATGACACCGTCCCAGTCACCCTGCAAATAGCGGTTGCGCGACCAGGGCATCTCCGGCGTCGCCACCAGCCAGCCGGTCGACGCCATGCGCTGGCCCAGTTGCTGGATGTTCGGGTTCTGGGGGCTGCCCGGGCTTTTGCCGTGCAGCAACAGCACGCCAATGCGCGGCGCTGGTTGGGCCGCCACCAGCCAGGGCCAGCCCACGGCGGTGGCCAACACACCAAGAGAGAGATGACGGCGCTGCATGCAGGGGCTCCCGGTTGGAATCAGGACCCGATGATGCCGGACCCGAGGGACTGCATCAAGATCACCACCGCGGGGCAGGACACCTGTGGCCCTCAAACAGCGGTCCGGCGCACCGGCAGGGAGACGCAAACGGTCAGCCCGAGGTGCTCACTTGCGGTCGGGCAGTTCGATCTTGACTTCCAGCACTTCCAGGTCGTCCTGGCGTTCGAGCTGGACCTTGATGTCGTCCGGGTTGATCTTGATGTACTTGCCGATCACCGCCACC
>JALOSN010000367.1 GCA_025458415.1 Hydrogenophaga sp. | reverse complement strand
CCATAGCGGGCCGAGCCCTGGCGAAACCGCTGGAACACCATGACCGGCGCCGGCTTGCGACCGGTCAGCAGGGCCCACAGGGACAACAGCGCGACGGCGATGAGGCCGGCCAGCATCAGGCTGGCCAGAAACACCAGGCCAGCCAGCGCCAGCAGGATGCGAAAGAAGCCACGCAGCAAACGGCCAACGGTATCGGTCAGGGCATTCATGCAGGACAGAGCCCTCGCGGGCATGTGGAGTTCCGGCGGTGCATCCCCCTGCACGACCGACGGTGCGTGACAATCCGCCACACCGGCAACTCAGATGCCGGCATTGTCGCCGGTTTCAAGGGCTGGCGCGGTTGACCCTCAGGAGACTCCCATGGCCAGTCGCACCCTTCCGAGCACCGTGCTCCGTCCCAGGCTGTCTGCGGGATTGCTGTGCCTGGCGCTCTGGCCCGCGACGGCGGCGCTGGCGCTGGGGTTCGAAGACCTGGCCCTGGAGGGGCAGATCAAGTTCTTCAGCTCAAGACCCGACCCGCAGGCCTACCGGTACGAATCCCGCGTGCGCATCAGTGAGGACAGTCTGAGCAGCGGTCTGGTGGGTTTGTCGACCTGTCATCAGGCGTTGGACCCGAATGCGCGCATCATGATCGCGTTCAATCCCGAGCGGGTGAGGCACATTGCCATCACTTCGACCCAGGGCGTGGGTCAGGCCGACGTGGTGGGCCACCGGGTGGAGCTGTCGGATGTGCAGCGCGGCGGCAGCATCTGCATCGATCTGGTGTCGCGGGCCCTGGAGCGCACGTCGGAACAAGGCTGGCGTCTGCACGCCGGGCCGCTGATGCGCCGCTACCTGGATGGCTACCTGCCCATGGAGGCCAGCCTGTCGTTCCAGTGGCCGGACGGCCTGTTGCGCCTGAGCCGAACGCAGCCTGCCGCGCAGCCGGGTGTCCAGGTGACGGCCAGGCGGGATGGCGCGCGCATGAACCTGGTGTTCGCAGGGCGCCTGAGCGCCACACTGGACCTGGAGGCTGTCCCTCGCTGATGCGGGCCGTGCGGCGCAGCGGCGCTGCTATGCTGCATGCTGGGCATTGGTGCCCGACACCTGCCGTCCCATGAAAGTCCTCTACCAGTATTTTTTTCGCGGCCTGCTCACTTTCCTGCCGCTGGCCCTGACGGTCTATGTGCTGTACCTGTTCGTCTTCTGGACGGAGGGGATGGCGATGCGGCTGATCCGGCCCTTCATCGGCGATTTCTACCTGCCCGGTCTGGGCATCTTCCTCGGAGTGGGCCTGATCCTGTTGCTGGGCTTCCTGGTGTCTCAGCCCTTCACCTCGCGCCTGGTGACACTGGTGGAGCTGCCGTTCACCAACCTGCCGGTGGTCAAGAGCATCTACTCGTCGCTGAAGAATTTCGCCGACTATTTTGCGCCGCATGAGAAGGACAGCCAGCAGGTGGTCCTGCTGCGTCCGCCAGGGCAGGAACTGAACATGGTCGGACTGGTCACTCGACAGAGCATGCGTGGCCTGCCCGGGCCGATGGGCGACCTTGACCAGGTGGCCGTCTACCTGCCCATGGGCTACATGATCGGGGGCTACACGGTGTTCGTACCCCGGGACTGGGTGACACCCATCAACCTTTCGGTGGAGGAGGCCATGCGCTCCACCCTGATCGCCTGGATGGCGTCCAGCCGGAACGACGGCACACCATCGGCCGGCGACACCGTGCCGCCGGGTACCGCTTCACGGGACTGACACCGGGCCGGGGCACAATGGACGCATGAGCATCCGGCACCTTGACACCCTCTTCTCCCCGGACTCGGTGGCCGTGTTCGGTGCCTCGCTGCGCCCGGCCAGCGTGGGCGGCACGGTCTGGCGCAACTTGCGCAACGGCGGCTACGCCGGGCGCCTGTACCCGGTCAACCCGCGGTACAAGGAGCTGGACGGTGTGCCAGCCCACGCGGGCGTGGCCGACCTGCCCGAGGCGCCAGACCTGGCCGTGCTGTGCACGCCGGCCGACAGCATCGTTCCGCTGATCACAGAACTCGGCGCGCGTGGCACCCGCGCCGCCATCGTGGTGACGGCGGGCCTGGACAAGGCGCGCAAACAGGCCATGCTGGACGCAGCCCGGGTGCACACCTTGCGCATTCTGGGTCCCAACTGCATCGGCATGCTGGTTCCCCACATCGGTCTGAATGCGAGCTTTGCACACATCGGCGCCCGGCCGGGGGAGCTGGCGTTTGTCTCGCAGTCGGGCGCCCTGGTCACGGCCATGCTCGACTGGGCCGACGCGCGCGGCATCGGCTTCTCGCATTTCGTCTCGCTGGGCGAGCGGGCCGATGTCGACTTCGGTGACATGCTGGACTTCCTGGGCAGCGACGCCCGCACCCGTGCGATCCTGCTTTACATCGAGAGCATCGAGGAGCCGCGCAAGTTCATGTCGGCGGCCCGCGCGGCAGCCCGCAACAAGCCGGTGATCGTGGTCAAGGCCGGACGCTCGGCCGCCGGTCAGCAGGCCGCCGCCTCGCACACCGGCGCCCTGGCCGGGTCGGACGCGGTGTTCGACGCGGCCATCGCCCGGGCCGGGATGCTGCGCGTGGGCACGCTGCAGGACCTGTTCCTGGCGGCCGAGACCCTGGCACGCTTTCGCGATGGTCCGTCAGGCCAGCTGGTGGTGCTGACCAACGGTGGTGGAGCTGGCGTGATGGCCGCCGACGCCGCCACGGCCGAGAACGTGCCGCTGGCCACGCTGGACGCGGCCACCATCGGGCGTCTGAACGCGGTGCTGCCGGGCAACTGGTCGCACGGCAACCCGGTGGACATCATCGGCGATGCACCGGCCCCGCGCTATGTGGACGCCATCGAGGCGCTGTCGCAGGACCGGG
>JALOSN010000366.1 GCA_025458415.1 Hydrogenophaga sp. | reverse complement strand
TGGTGAGGACGTGACGGTGGTGCTGCGCAACTACCGCCGGGACGGCAGTCTGTTCTGGAACCGCGTCGAGATGAGCCCGGTGCGCGACGCCGGCAGCGGTCGGATCACCCATTTCTTCGCGGTTCAGACCGATGTGACCCTGGAGCGCGAGCGCGAGGAAATGGCCCAGGTGCGCTCGCTTGAACTCGAGCGCGCCATCGGATCGCATCCCATGGGCATGGTCACGGTCGCCGCTGACGGCCGGGTCACCTTGTTCAGTCCGGCCAGCATGGCATTGCTGGGCGTGGGTGATGTGCAGGCGCTGGGGTTGCGGCTGGCCGATTTGTTGCAGCGGGTGGCCGAGCTGGGCGGCGTCGAGGCCGAGCGGCTGCCCTGGCCCGAAGCGGGCCAGTCGTGCCTGTGGGAACTGCATCGACCGAACCACCGGGTGATCGAGGTGTCGGCATCGCCGGTCGGTTCACTGACCGGCGAGCAGATGGCGGTGCTGCGCGATGTGACCCAGCAGCGTCAGCAACAGGCCAGCCGCGACCACTTTCTGGCCACCGCCGCCCATGAACTGCGCACCCCGCTGGGCAGCATCCGGGGTTTCACTGAACTCATGCTTATGCGCGGCTACCACCCCGACCAGGCGCGGCCCCTGCTGGAGACCGTGCTCAAGCAGGCGGTGCGACTCGGTGGCCTGCTCGACGACCTGCTGGACCTGGCCCAGCTCGACGAGCGGGGCCGGGAGGCCTTTGCGCTGGTGCCCGTGGATCTGTGCCACGTGGTCCGCCAGGCCCGCGAGGTGATCGATCTGCCCGGCAACCGGCACCAGCTGGTCCTGGATCTGCCGGCCAGTCCATGCTGGGTGCTGGGGCACGCTGCCCGCCTGGAGCAGGTGGTCATCAACCTGCTGTCGAACGCGGTCAAGTACTCGCCCGACGGCGGGGTTGTGCATTGCCGCCTGGCGCTGTCACACGTGCCGGGCGAATGCACGCTGTCGGTGGCCGACCAGGGCATCGGCCTGTCGGAAGACGATCTCGGCCGGCTCTTCACCCGCTTTTTCCGGGCCAATCCGGGTGGTCTCATCCCCGGCACCGGTCTGGGCCTGTCGCTGGTCAAGGAGATGGTCGAGCGCATGCAGGGGCGGGTCACGGTGAGCAGCCGCCTGGGACAGGGCACCACCTTTGTGCTGCATCTCCAGCGCAGCAACGAGACCCCGGCACGCACCTGATCGCCCCGAGCGAGGACAATGGGAACCGGTCGGCGCAGTCCGGCTCTTTCCGGAAGTCCATTTGCAGGAGCAGTCTTTTGAAACTCAAGACCATCGCCTTGACCGGCCTGCTCGTCATTGCAGCGGCAGGCACGGCCGGCTGGCTGAGCCTGGACAAGGAAACCCGCGGATTCCTGGCCCATTTCCCGACCGACCGCGACGTGCTGTTCTGGAAACAGTCACAGCGTGACGCGGCCTTCCGGGCGCTCGACCGCCTGCCGTTCCTGGCCAAGCACCGGGTCATCCCGGCCGGCACGGCGCCCTCGGCCTTGCCACCCGGGCCGCCGCTGACCCTGCCGCTGGACGTCGACGCCTACATGCAGGGGCAGCGCAGCGCGGCGCTGCTGATCATGCACAAAGGCCAGGTGCGGCTGGAGCGCTATGGTCTGGATTTTGCCGCCGACGGCCGCTGGACCAGCTTCTCGGTGGCCAAGTCCATCACCTCCACCCTGGTGGGTGCGGCGGTCAAAGATGGCCACATCAGGAGCATGGATGACAAGGTCAGCGACTACATCGAGGAGATGAAGGGTTCGGCCTACGACGACGTCAGCATCCGGCAGCTGCTGACCATGACTTCGGGCATCCGGTGGAACGAGGACTACGGTGACCCCAACTCCGATGTCGCGCGCTTCAACAACCACAAGCCCGAACCCGGTGTCGATGCGCTGGTGAGCTACCTGCGGCAACTGCCGCGCGCCGAGCCGGCCGGTACCCGCTGGCTCTACAGCACCGGCGAGACCAACCTGGTCGGGGTGCTGGTGATGCGTGCCACCGGCAAGACGCTGTCGGACTACCTGTCGGAAAAAATCTGGGTACCGGCGGGCATGGAGCAGAAGGCCACCTGGATCCTGAGCAAGACCGGGCAGGAAATCAGCGGCTGCTGCATCCAGGCCGCGACGCGGGACTATGCGCGCTTCGGGCAATTCATCCTCGAAGGCGCCCGTGTCGGCGGCCAGAGCATCGTGCCCGAGGGCTGGCTGCAGCAGGCCACCACCACCCGTGCCGAGATCGGCCTGCCGGGGCGCGGCTACGGCTACCAGTGGTGGACCTACGACGACGGCAGCTTTGCCGCCCGCGGCATTTTCGGACAGGGCATCTTCATCGACCCACAGCGGCAACTGGTGATCGCGTCCAACGCCAACTGGGCCGGCACCGCCACCGACCCCGAGGCCAGCGACGCCCGTGAGGCCTTCTATCGGGCGGTGCAGCAGGCGCTGGACGCCGAAGCCGGCAACTGACCCGTTGGCCGGAACTGGGGGGTGTTTGGGGCGCTCCTGCTGCCTTTGTCCAGGCGTCCCGCGCCCTATGCTTGGACAACCCAGACTCTGGAGCACCACCCCATGACCACCGCGTTTCACGACGCCGATGAGCGCAGCAACCTCACGGGCAACAACAAGTTCGAACTGATGCTGTTCCGCCTGGGTGAAGCCCCTGGCAGCGACCGGCGCGAGCTGTTTGGCATCAATGTCTTCAAGGTGCGCGAGATCATGGTCATGCCGACCATCACCGCCATCGCCAACGCAGCACCCCACGTGCTGGGGGTGGCCAACATCCGCGGGCAGATCATTCCCGTCATCGACCTGCCTTCCATCGTCGGCTGTGTGCCCAAGCGCGGGCTGACCATC
>JALOSN010000365.1 GCA_025458415.1 Hydrogenophaga sp. | reverse complement strand
CTGCGGTTCCGGCGCCCGAGCCGGCGCCCCTGCCGGTGGCCGAATCGGCGCCACGCGCGCCCATCGAGGTGGCTGCTCCGGTCCGGTCCGAGCCTCCGCCCACAGCAAGTGCGTCCTCCAGCAACGCTGTGCCAAGCGAGGTGCTGCCCGCGCCTCCAGTGATCATCCTGCCTTCGAGCGACGCGGCCTATCTCAACAACCCGCCGCCGGCCTACCCTCACGTATCGCTCAGGTTCAATGAACAAGGTACGGTACGCCTCAGGGCCTATATCGGCACCGATGGCAAGCCCACGAAAATCACGGTCCTGACCTCCAGCGGTTTTCCCCGCCTGGACCAGGCCGCCGTCGAATCCGTGCACCGCTGGCGCTTTGTTCCCGGCACGCGAAATGGCCTTCCCGAGCCCATGTGGGCCGAGGTGCCCGTGCGGTTCCAGCTCGATCCCGTTCAATGACACCCCCTGCATCGGGCACCGCTCTTGCGCGCACCTCCTGCTCTGTCTCCAACCGATTCCACTAGCCGCAAGATCGACACCATGGAACCCTCATTCTCAAGCGCCGGCCTGGCCCAGATCTGGATCAAAGGCGATCCTGTCATCCGGACGGTCGCCGTCGTGCTCCTCATCATGTCGCTGGCGACATGGGTCATCTTCCTGTGGAAACTGCTGGCCCACAAGCGCCAGGCCCGGGGATGCGAGGGCTTCTGGCACAGCGGCGACTTTGCCGAAGGCATGGACAAACTCGGTGATGCCCAGAACAACCCGTTTCGCACACTGGCCATGGAAGGCCGCGAAGCCCAGCGCCACATCCTGCACAAGGACGGGCGTTCCAGCCCTCAGTTGCACGACAGCCTGGACATCAGCGACTGGATCGAGCGCTGCCTGCGCCGCAGCCTGGATGACCACAACGCACGGGCCCAGAGCGGCCTGACCGTGCTGGCCTCCATTGCCTCCACCGCCCCGTTTGTCGGCCTGTTCGGTACGGTTTGGGGCATCTACCATGCGCTGCTGGGCATTGGCGCCTCCGGTCAGGTCAGCATCGACCAGGTGGCCGGCCCGATCGGCGAGGCGCTGATCATGACGGCCCTGGGCCTCTTGGTGGCCATCCCGGCGGTGCTGGCCTACAACGCGCTGCTTCGGGGCAACAAGCGCATTGCCCACCAGCTGGGCCGCTTCGCACACGACCTGCATGCCTATTTCGTCACCGGCGCCCGCGTCAGCGCCGGTGGCGACGGCAAGGTGCTGCCCATGAAGAGGGGTTGAGCCATGGCCATCGGAACCCAGGAGGACAGCGACGAGATGCTCAGCGAGATCAACATGATCCCGTTCATCGACGTCATGCTGGTCCTGCTGATCATCTTCATCATCACCGTGCCGGTGATCAAGCACGCCGTCAACGTGGATCTGCCCAAGGCCAGCAGCGAGCGGTTGCAGGACAGGCCGGACAACATCCGCCTGGCGGTCGACGCCGAGGGGCACTACCACTGGAACGACGTTCGCGTCGAGGACGAGGCACTGGCTGGGCGGCTGAGCGCCGCGGCCGCCATGGAGCCCCAGCCCGAGCTGCACATCCGGGGTGACCGCGCCGTGCGTTACGAGCGCGTGGCCGAACTGCTGTCGGCCGCCCAGCGCGCCGGCCTGCGCAAGATCGGCTTCGTCACCGAACCGGCCACCCCATGAGAGGAGTCCTGAACATGAAGCATGAGAAGCCCATGCAGGGAAAACCGGACGAACTGGCGAGCACCGTTCCCGCAGCAGAGCGCCTGGGGACTGAGGGCGCGGTGCTGGAGAGCCATTCGGTTCTGCGCGGCCACCAGGCCATCACCATCGCGCACAACGGCAGTTTCTACCGCCTGCAAACCACCCGTCAGGGCAAACTCATCCTGACCAAGTAACGATCATCGTGGGGCGACACTGGGGAACCCGATCCCCTTCTGTCGCATTTGGGCCAGCCAGGGAAGCCTTTACCAGGTCATCCGGTAGCCAGGCCGCTTTTTTTGATCGATCAGCCCATCACAGACCGATGGCCGCCAGGGCGGCACGGGCCACCAGCGCGTCTTCGCTGGATTTGACGCCGCTGACACCCACCCCACCCAGACACTGCCCTTCCTTGATGATGGGCACACCACCTTCGAGCATGCCGGTCATCACGGGCGCACTCAGGAACGACACCCGCCCCTGGTTGATCATGTCCTCATAGACCTTGCTTTCACGGCGTCCGAGGGCCGCCGTCTGCGCCTTCGACAAGGCGATGTGCGACGAGATGGCGGCCGCACCGTCCAGCCGCTGCAGCCACAGGGCATGGCCGCCGTCATCGACAATCGCAATCGACACAGACCACTGGTTTTTCTGGGCCTCGGCCTCGGCGGCCGCGGCCATGAGCTTGAGGTCGGCGAGTTCGAGTACGGGCTTGCTTTTCATGAACTTTTCCTGGTTGTGACGGTCTGAAACAGCGTTGGACAGTGGCGAGCTTATTCCGCTGTGGGAACAAAAGCAAAGATAGCGCGGCAATTGCCTCCATGGCGGTCAAAACTGCCATGACCGGACGGGTTGTCGGCGGGTCGGATGCGTCGCCCACGGGATCGCCACCTACAATGGCAGCCGAACCGACCGGTGGAGGCGCCGCAACCTGCGGCCAACCACCACCTGCAACACGAGAAGGAGCTTTGCACCATGAGCGACCACGTACAGACTTCCGGCCAGCTGGGCACCACCGGCTCTTACGCCCTGCAGCGAAACCGGGTGCTGCGCAACACCTACTGGCTGCTCGCGCTGTCCATGCTGCCCACCGTGCTGGGCGCCTGGATCGGCGTCAACACCGGCATCACCGCCAGCCTCACCGGAGGTCTGGGCCTCATCGTGTTCCTGGGCGGGGCCTTTGCTTTCATGTTCGCCATCGAGAAAACCAAGAACTCCGCCGCCGGCGTGCCGGTGTTGCTGGCCTTCACTTTCTTCATGGGTCTGATGCTCTCTCGCCTGCTGGCGGCGGTGCTGGGCTTCAGCAACGGCTCCAGCCTGGTCATGACGGCCTTCGGTGGCACGGCCTTCGTGTTCTTCGTGATGGCCAACCTGTCCACGGTCATCAAGCGCGACCTCTCCGGCATGGGCAAATGGCTGTTCGTGGGGGCCCTGGCCATCTTTGTCGGTGCCATCATCAACGTGTTTGTTGGCAGCCCGGCCCTGATGGCAGCGGTCGCCTCCATGGCCATCGTGGTGTTCAGCCTGTTCTTGCTGCACGACCTCAAGCGCATCGTCGATGGCGGCGAGACCAACTACATCACCGCCACGCTGGGCGTGTACCTCAGCCTGTTCAATGTCTTCCAGAGTCTGCTGGCCTTGCTGGGTCTGTTCGGTGGTGACCGCGAGTGAGGCGAATCCCTGAAGACGTGACGAAGGGCCCTGCGGGGCCCTTTTTCATGGTGCATGGCCGATCGTGTCGGGCAGTCCACAGCGCTCAAGTTGGCGGCCCCGATGCCGAAAAACTGTGCAAACCCAAGGTCTGTCCACCATGAAGCGCCTGTCACTCACCTTCGCCCTGCTGCTGTCCACC
>JALOSN010000364.1 GCA_025458415.1 Hydrogenophaga sp. | reverse complement strand
TGTCCGGTGCCGCCATCGGCGATGGCGTGGGCCTGGGCCGGGGATGCGGGCGGGGCGTCAGGCGTTTCGGCGTTCATGGGCGGTCGGTCCGTTCGATGTCTGCGTCAGGGCCCGTGGACGGGCCTCGGTGGTCTCTCCCTGCGCGGGATTCTCGCACAGCGTCGGTGGTGGCCCGAGACCGGCGGCGAGGATGTTCAGCCCGGCTGTCCCGTCGCGGGCAGAGGGGCAAAAACGACACGTGCCAGCAATCCGCGGCCGCCCGAAGCGGGCATCAGCTGAAGGCTGGTGTGGTGGGCACGGGCGATCTCGTTGGCGATCGCCAGCCCGAGGCCATTGCCTTCGCCGGTGGTGCCCGGTACCCGGTAGAAGCGCTGCAGGACATGCGGCAACTGGTCGGCAGGAATGCCCGGCCCGTTGTCCTCCACTTCGATCCAGGCTCCGTCGGGCATGCCGCGACCGCCCTGTCCACAGCGCAAGGTCACGCGACCGCGATCCGGCGTGTAACGCACCGCGTTGTCCACCAGGTTGATCACCAGCTCGCGCAACAGCCACGCATGGCCCAGGGTCTGCGAGGGTGCCGCTTCCAGTCCCAGATCGATCTGCTTGGCCGCCGTGGCGTCCAGAAACAGGGGAAACACCGCCTCGCTGAGGGCCTGCAGATCGACCTGCTGCATCGGCTGCGCATCGGCGCTGAGGCTGTCGGCACGGGAGAGCGCCAGCAACTGGTTGGCCAGCTGGGACGTGCGGCGCGTGGCATCACGCAGGCGAAGCAACTGGTCAACCGGCAGCTGCACATGGTCCCCGGGCCTGGCGCCGCGGGCGGTCTGTGCCCAGGCCTCGACCTGGGCCTGCAATCCGGCCAGCGGTGTGCGCAACTGGTGCGCCGCATCGGCGACAAAGCGCCGCTGCGCCTCGGCCTGCGCGTTGACCAGCCCGAACAACCGATTGAGCGAGGCCACCAGGGGACGCACCTCGGTCGGCGCCGTACCGGCCTCCAGCGGACTCAGGTCACGCGGCGATCGCCGCTCCACCGCCTGCTTGAGATCAATCAAGGGGCGCAACGCCCGGCTGACCGCCCAGGTCACGGCCGTGGCGGCTACCACCAGCAGCAGCAGGTTGGGCAAGATGACGCGGATCGTCACCGTCGACAGCCAGTTCTGCTGGGCATCGGACCCGTCCGCCAGCATCAGGATCAGCTGACCTGCGCTGGAACTGCTGCGCTGAGCGACCAGACGATAGGTCACACCGCCTTCGACCACACTGAGAAACTCCGGCTCGTCGGTGACCGGAAGTACCGTGGGCAACCAGCCGTCACCGAGCAACAGGCGCCCTTGCGCATCGAAGATGCCGTAAGCCGCAAACCCTTCGCGCTCCTTGAGGAACTCCCCCACCGGGGGTGCGAGCAGCATGGCCAGACCCGGGTTGGGCCCCAGGCCATCGCCATCGGAGGACATCTGCTGTCCGTCGGCACCCCGGCTGCGCACCACCACCGAATCGGCCAGCAGCGGCACCAGGCGAACCAGTTGCTGGTCCTGCTGCAAGGCGGCAGTGCCCGCACTCTGGTAGTGAAGCCAAACGCTCACCACGGCCACCAGTCCCAGGGGCAGCATCAGCAGCACCAGAAGGCGCCGCTGCAGGCCCCAGATCATGCCGACCGGGACCGGCTCCCGATCAGTCGGCCTGTCCATCGTCGGTTCGGGCCAGCATCTCCAGCCGGTATCCGAATCCCCGGATGGCCCGCAAGGCCACACCAGCAGGCTCCAGCTTGCCGCGCAGGCGGGACACGTAGACCTCGATCGCGTTGGGCGTGATCTCCTTGTCCCAGCCGGTCAGCGCATGCAGCAGCTTGTCCTTGGCAGCCGGCTTGGGTGCCTGCAGCAACAGGTATTCCAGAACCGACCACTCGCGCGGGCCCAGCTCCATGGGTTGTCCTGCCAGGCTGACACGGCGCTGTGCCGTGTCCATCTCCAGCGGACCAAAGCCCAGCACCGCCGACGTGGCCGCCTGCGAACGGCGCAGCAGCGCACGCAGGCGCGCCAGCAACTCGGGCAGCTCGAAGGGCTTGACCATGTAGTCGTCGGCGCCCAGGTCCAGTCCCTGCACCCGATCCTGCAGCGCATCGCGTGCCGTCAGGATCAGCACGGGCATGGTCAGCGCCCGGGCACGCAGCCGTCGGGTCAGTTCAAGGCCGTCGATACCCGGCAGACCGATATCGACGATGGCCAGGTCAAAGCTGTCCTTGTCCAGTGCCTGTTCGGCCCGCTCACCGCTGCCCACCCAGTCCACCGAGTAACCGGCATCACACAACCCCAGCTTCATGCCGCTGGCGACCATCACGTCATCTTCAACGAGCAGAAGCCTCATGGCAGCAAACCACCGTTCCGGTCGACCTGACACAGGCGGCGCGCCCCACGTGCCAGCACGCGCCGCGGCACGGGCTTGGCGCGGCCGCAGGCGTGGTCCCCCTGGCGCGAAGACGCGAAACGGCGCAGGGGAGACATGTTCAATGACTCCGGATCATGGTGCCGAAGGGCTGGTCACCCAGCACCTCCAGCAGCAAGGCGTGAGGGACCCGCCCATCGATGATGTGCACCGCGTTGACTCCGCTCTTGGCCGCGTCCAGCGCGCCCGCAATCTTCGGGATCATGCCGCCGCTGATGGTGCCGTCCTCGCACAGCTCGTCGATACGACGCGGCGTCAACTCGGTCATCAGCTTGCCGTCCTTGTCGAGCACACCGCGGATGTTGGTGAGCATCAGCAGTTTCTCGGCCTGCAGCACGGTGGCGAGCTTGGCGGCCACGACGTCGGCGTTGATGTTGTAGCTCTCGTTCTTCTCGCCGAAGCCGATGGGGCTGACGACAGGAATGAACTGATCGTCCTGCAAC
>JALOSN010000363.1 GCA_025458415.1 Hydrogenophaga sp. | reverse complement strand
CTTCATCTATGGCTTCATGGTGTGGAACGGTGTGCTCTCGCTCACCGCTTCGCGCATGCTGCCCAACTACGAGTTCGTCGGTCTGGAGCAGTACGCGCGCCTGTTCGAGATGGACCGCTGGTGGGTGGCCCTGAAGAACCTGGGCATCTTCGGCGTGCTGTACGTCGGCGTGTCGATGGCACTGGGTGTCTTCCTGGCCATCCTGCTGGACCAGAAGGTGCGCGGCGAGGGTTTCATCCGCACCATCTACCTCTACCCCATGGCCCTGTCCTTTGTCGTCACCGGCACGGCCTGGAAATGGATTCTCAATCCCAGCGACGGACTGCAGAAACTGGTACAGGACCTGGGATGGCAAAGCTTCACCTTCGACTGGCTGGTCCAGTCCGAGCTGGCCATCTACTGCGTGGTGATCGCCGGCGTCTGGCAGTCGGCCGGCTTTGCCATGGCGCTGTTTCTGGCGGGTCTGCGCTGCCCCGCATCTACTGGCGCATCGTGCTGCCGGCCCTGCGCCCGGTGTTCTTCTCGACCCTGATGGTGCTGGCCCACCTGTCCATCAAGGCCTTCGACCTGGTGATGGCGCTGACCGCCGGCGGACCGGGCTACGCCACCGACGTGCCGGCCACCTTCATGTACGCCATGAGCTTCAGCCGCGGACAGATCGGACTGGGCGCTGCCAGCGCCACCATTATGCTGGCCACGGTGGCGGCCATCGTGGTGCCCTACCTGTACAGCGAACTCCGGAAAAAGCCATGACCGCCCGACGCTTCACCCTGGGCCGTATGGCCCTGATGGCCACCCTGCTGATCGGCGCGCTCTTCTTTCTGGCGCCGCTGTACGTGATGGTGGTGACCTCGCTCAAGGATGCCGAGGAACTGCGCAACGGCAACCTGCTCAGCCTGCCCGGCAGCCTGAACTTCAGCGCCTGGGGCGAGGCCTGGTCCAGCGCCTGCACCGGCGCGGACTGCCGGGGTCTGCAGCCCTTTTTCTGGAACTCGGTCTGGATGGCCATACCGGCGGTGCTGATCTCCACCCTCTGGGGCGCGCTCAATGGCTATGTGCTCAGCCTGTGGAAGTTCCGGGGCTCGGAGACCTTCTTCGGCCTGCTGCTGTTCGGCGTGTTCATGCCCTTCCAGGTGGTGCTGCTGCCCATGAGCCAGGTGCTGGGCTGGCTGGGCATCTCCAGTTCCATCGGCGGCCTGATCCTGGTGCACTGCCTGGCGGGCCTGCCCAGCACCACGCTGTTCTTCCGCAACTACTACGCGGCGGTGCCGGGCGAGCTGCTCAACGCCGCGCGCCTGGACGGCGCCGGCTTCTGGCAGATCTTCCTGCGCATCATCGTGCCCATGTCGACCCCGATCGCCATGGTGACCCTGATCTGGCAGTTCACCCAGATCTGGAACGACTTCCTGTTCGGCGTGGCCTTCAGCGGCGCCGACTCCAAGCCGGTCACGGTGGGCCTGAACAACCTGGCCAACACCACCAGCAGCGTCAAGGCCTACAACGTGGACATGGCCGCGGCGCTGATCGCTGCCCTGCCTACCGTGGCGGTCTATGTGCTGGCCGGGCGCTATTTCGTGCGCGGGCTCACCGCCGGCGCGGTCAAAGGTTGAGCTTCAGGAGAATTCATGGCATCGGCACTCGACATTCGCGGCGTCCGCAAGTGCTTCGGCAAGGGCGAGCACATGGTGGAGGTCCTCAGGAAGATCGACATCGATGTGGCACCGGGTGAGTTCCTCATCCTGGTCGGACCGTCCGGTTGCGGCAAGTCCACCCTGCTGAACATCATCGCCGGGCTGGAGGAGCCCACCGAGGGCGCGATCCACCTGGGCGGACGCAACGTGATCGGTGTGGCACCGGCCCAGCGGGACATCGCCATGGTGTTCCAGAGCTACGCGCTCTACCCGACCATGAATGTGGCCGACAACATCGGTTTCGCGCTGGAGATGCGCAAGGTGCCCAAGGCGCAGCGGCAGCAGCGCATCCGCGAGGTGGCCGAGATGCTGCAGATCACCCATCTGCTGGACCGCCGGCCCAGCCAGCTCTCGGGGGGGCAGCGCCAGCGCGTGGCCATGGGGCGGGCGCTGGCGCGCCAGCCCCAGCTGTTCCTGTTCGACGAGCCGCTGTCCAATCTGGATGCCAAGCTGCGGGTGGAGATGCGCGCCGAGATCAAGCGCTTGCACCAGGCCAGCGGCATCACCAGCGTCTATGTCACGCACGACCAGATCGAGGCGATGACATTGGGCAGCCGGATCGCGGTCATGAAGGGCGGGGTCCTGCAGCAGCTGGGTACCCCCGATGACATCTACAACCGGCCGGCCAACACCTATGTGGCCACTTTCATCGGTTCACCCACCATGAACCTGATCGACGTGACCGGGCGTGGGGCCAGCGGTGTCTCGCTGGCGGGCGTCGACCTGCCACTGCCCAGCCCGGTCGGGGAGGGCGTCGTTGCCACCCTCGGCCTGCGCCCGGAACACCTGGTGATCCGGGATGACGCCGCCTGGCGTGGCGAAGTCTCGGTGGTCGAGCCCACCGGGGCCGACACCTTTGTGGTCGTCCGCACGGCCGCCGGCGATGTGTCGGTGCGGCTGCCCCCGCAGGAGCGCCTGCGGCCGGGTGACCGGGTGGGTCTGGCGGTGCAGAGCGGCCACTCGGTCTGGTTCGCCAAGGATTCGGGCTTGCGGATCGCCTGACCGTTTGCGCCCGCGGCCAGCGTTTCAGGGCAGCCGCAGGCGCACCCGCAGCCCGTGCGGCTGCACCGGCTCGGCCACGGCGTCGCCGCCGTGCCGGCGTGCAATTTCGCGCACGATGGCCAGTCCCAGTCCGCAGCCGCCCGCGGTCTGTGTGCCGCGCCAGAAGCGCTGGAAGACATGCTCCGGGCCGTCGGGGGGCAAGCCGGGACCATCGTCTTCGATTTCCAGGCTGGCCCCTCCCGATGGCGCATCGTGCAGGCGCAAGGTGATGCGCGTGCCGGCCGGGCTGTAGCGGATGGCGTTGTCGATCAGGTTGGACAGGGCTTCTCGCATCTGCAGTTCGTCACCCATCCAGGGTCGCTGGTCGGGACCCTCGTAGCCCAGGTCCATCCGCGCGTCCAGCGCGCGTGGGGTCCATTCCCGGGCAACCTCGCGCACCATCGACGCCAGGTCGAAGGACTGCTTGCGCACCGGCACCTCGGTGCGGGCCAGGGTGAGCAGCTGGTGCGCCAGGTGGGCGCTGCGTTCGGCACCGGTGCGCACCTTGGCCAGACGGGCCACCAGGGGTGTGCCGGCCGCCTCCCGCTGGGCCAGTTCAACCTGGCTGATCAGGCCGGCCAGCGGGGTGCGCAGCTGGTGCGCGGCATCATTCAGGAAGCGCTTTTCCTGCCGCAG
>JALOSN010000362.1 GCA_025458415.1 Hydrogenophaga sp. | reverse complement strand
CGGTGCCGGTGGATGTTCTCGACCACCACGATGGCGTCGTCGACCAGGATGCCGATGGAAAAGATGAGCGCGAACAGCGACACGCGGTTGAGGGTGAAGCCCCAGGCCCAGGAGGCGAACAGGGTGGCCGTCAGGGTCAGGATGACCGCGGCACCCACGATCACCGCCTCGCGCCGGCCCAGCGCCAGGCCGACCAGAATGATCACGCTGGCGGTGGCGAAGATGAGCTTGGTGATCAGCTGGTTGGCCTTGTCGGCCGCGGTCTGGCCGTAGTCGCGCGTGATGCTGACCTGGACGTCATCGGGGATGACGGTGTTCTTCAGGTTCTCCAGCCGCTGGGCAGCGCCGCGCGAGACGTCGACGGCGTTTTCTCCCGGCTTCTTGGTGACGGTGATGGTGACGGCCGGGAAACTGCTGCCCTGCAGACTGGCGTGGGCGGTGTCGGCCGCGCCCGGCGTGAACCAGACGTGGCGCCGGGGCTGCTGGGCGCCGGTCTCGACCCGCGCCACCTCGCGCAGGAAGATGGGACGGCCGTTGCTGACACCGACCACGATGTCGCCGACGTCCTGCTCGTTCTGCAGGAACTCGCCGGTTTCGATGGTCAGCATCCCCGGCTCGCCCGGAGCCGGCGTCGGGTTGACCACGCTGCCCGAGGGCATGGCCTGGTTGGCCGCCGCGATGGCGCCGTGCAGCTGCTGCACGCTCACGCCACGCTCGCGCAGGCGGTTGGGCTCCAGCCAGACATGCACCGCCCGACCCGGGCCGCCGATGGTGACGACCTCGCGGGTGCCGGGCACGCGTTTGAGTTCGGTCTCGACCGAATGGGCCACGCGCTCGAGGTCGAGTGCACTGGCGGCATCCGGCGTCCACAGGGTGGCCGCCAGCACCGGCACGTCGTCAATGCCCTTGGGCTTGACGATGGGCGGCAGCACGCCCAGGCCCTGGGGCAGCCAGTCCTGGTTGGCGTTGAGCACGTCGTACAGGCGGACCAGCGCCTCGGTGCGCGGCACGCCCACCTGGAACTGCACCGTCAGCACCGCCACGCCCGGGCGCGAGACCGAGTAGGTGTGCTCGATGCCATGGATCTGCGAGAGCACCTGCTCGGCCGGCTGCGCCACCATCTTGGCGACATCGGCGCTGGACGCGCCGGGGAACGGAATGATGACGTTGGCCATCGTCACGTTGATCTGCGGCTCCTCCTCGCGCGGGGTGACCAGCACGGCGAACAGGCCCAGCAGCAGGGCCACCAGGGCCAGCAAGGGCGTGATGGCATTGGCCTGGAACATCCGGGCCACGCGGCCCGAGAAGCCCAGCATTTCGTTCGGTTCAGGGGTGGGGGTCATGGTCGATGCCTCACTGCGCGGCCGGGCGTGCGCCGGCCAGGCCGGCCTTCACCGGGTCCAGCGCCACACGGTCACCGGCCTTCAGGCCCGAGAACACCTCGACGCCCGCCTCGTCATGGCTGGCGCCGGCGCGCACCGCACGCAAGGCAAAACCCTGGGTACCGTCGGCCCGCGGGGTGACCACATAAACGGCGGTCAGTTCGCCGCGGCGCAGCAGGGCCGAGGCAGGCACCACCAGGCGCTGGGCGTCGGCACCGACAAAGCGCACCTGCACCTGCCGGCCGGGCACCTGCCCGGCGCCGTCCGCTTCGCTCAGGTCCAGCCGCCACTCCACCGTCTGCGACACCGGATCGGCGGTCGGCAACGCGGTCTGGCTGACCGGCTGCACCCAGCGGCCATCCGGCAGACGCACCTCGACCCGCCGGATCTGACCGGACCGCGGCTGCTGCGATGCCGGCACGTAAACCACGGCCCGGATGGGCTGCGGCGCGTAGACCGTCAGCACCGGCGCCCCGGGCATGGCCAGCGAACCGGCCTCGGCATGGGTGGCCAGCACCCAGCCGTCCCAGGGGGCGGTCAGCCGCGTGAAGCCCTGGGCCACCGAAGCCTGGGCCTGACCGGCACGGGCGGCCGCGGCCCCCGCTTCGGCGGCACGGAACTGGGCCTGGGCAGCGTCCAGCGCGGCCTGGGCCACAAAGCCCTGGGCGCGCAGCTGTTGGGTCCTCTCGAAAGCGGCGCGCGCATTGGCCAGGCTGGCCTCGGCCTGGGCCACACCGGCCTGGGCCTGCGCCACGCCCGCCTGGGTGGCGCGATCGTCGATGACGGCGAGCAACTGGCCTGCCCTGACGCGGTCACCGGCCTTGACGTTCAGGCTGGCGATGCGGCCACTGGCCTGGGCCGACAGCACGCTCTGGCGCACCGCCTGCAGGCTGCCGTCGATCAGCAGGCCTGCACCCACGGCCCGCTCGCCCAGCGCCAGCACCGGCACCTCGGGACCAGCAGCCGGTGCCTGCGCCCGCGCAGACGGGACCAGCAGGGCGGTCACGGCCACCAGCACGCCCAGTCCCAACGCAGCGGACAGGCGACGGCGGGCCGGCAATGGCCGGTGACCGGAAACAACAGCAAGGATGGGCGACGGGCGTGCAGACATGGGACTCTCCTATACCTGCCACAGTATACACATATACCCCCTAGGGTACAAGACCCCTGCCCTCCGTGTCCGCCACCCGGCGGAGGGTACCCGGCGTCAGCCGGCGAACGGCACCCGCTGTGCCACGGCGCACAGCAGTTCGTAGCTGATGGTGCCCGCCGACCGGGCCACCTCGTCCACCGGCAGGGCGGCCCCGGTAGAGGGCGACACGCCCCAGAGCACCACCTCGCTGCCGATGCCGGCACTCACTCCTGCCGCGTCCAGCGGCGCCAGATCGACGGTGATCATGTCCATGCTGACCCGCCCGACAAGGCGCGTGCGCACACCCGCCACCAGCACCGGTGTAGGCGCGTGCGCACACCCGCCACCAGCACCGGTGTCCCGGTGGGGGCATGGCGGGGGTAGCCGTCGGCGTAGCCGCAGGCCACCACCCCGATGCGCATGGGCACCTCGGCGGTGAAGGTCGATCCGTAACCCACGGTGTCGCCCGGCTGCAGGTGCTGCACACCAATGACCCGGCTGGACAGGGTCAGCGTCGGCTGCAGGTCCCAGTCGGCGGCGCTGTGTTCCGGGTAGTCGGGGGCGCTGCCGTACAGGGCAATGCCTTCGCGCACCCAGTCGGCCGCCAGCGTGCTCACGCCTTCCCCCCGCAGCGGACTGTGTGCGTGTCGCAGGATGGCGGCGCTGTTGCACAGGGTGCGTTCACCCGGCAGGTCGGCGGTGGCCGCCTCGAACACCGCCACCTGGTGGGCGATGCCCCGGGGACCGTCGGCGTCGCTGAAATGGGTCATGAGCGCGATCTCGTCGACCTGCGGCAGCGCGTTCAGGCGCGCCCAGGCGGCACGGAAGGCGTCGGGCCGGAAGCCCAGCCGGTTCATGCCGCTGTTGAGCTTGAGGAACACCCGGTGCGGCTGCTGGGTCTTGTGCGCCGCCAGCCAGTCGATCTGTTCTTCGCAGTGCACCGCGTGCCACAGGTGCAGGCGCGAGCACAGCTCCAGGTCGCGCGGCTCGAACACACCCTCCAGCAGCAGGATGGGGCCGCGCCAGTCCAGCGCCCGCAGGCGCTGCGCCTCGGCCAGGTCCAGCAGGGCAAAACCGTCGGCGCCGCGCAACGCGTCGAACACCCGCTCGATGCCGTGGCCATAGGCATTGGCCTTGACCACCGCCCAGACGCGGGCATCGGGGGCACGCAGCCGGGCCTGCTGCAGGTTGTGGCTCAGGGCTTCGGGATGGACAGTGGCCAGGATCGGACGGGGCATGGGACTGGAAAGATAGGGGCCGTTCGGCGGAATTTACAGACGGTCACATTTGCCGTGCTATAACCCGGCACGCATCCGGGAACACACGCCGCACTGTCGCACAAATCGCCTCGGCCGGACCCCAGAGACAAGGGGCCCGGTCGCCATTTCATACCCATGAAGCGCGGCTTCTACACCATCATGACGGCGCAGTTCTGCAGTTCGCTGGCAGACAACGCGCTGTTTGTCGTGGCGATCGAGCTGTTGCGCACCCGCGGCGCCCCGGAATGGCAGGCGGCGGCCCTGGTGCCCATGTTTGCCCTCTTTTATGTGGTGCTGGCCCCCTTCGTCGGCGCCTTTGCCGACGCCCGCCCCAAGGGCCAGGTGATGTTCATCAGCAACGCCATCAAGGTGGTGGGTTGCCTGATGATGCT
>JALOSN010000361.1 GCA_025458415.1 Hydrogenophaga sp. | reverse complement strand
CCGGCGATCAGGTTCAGCAGCGTGGACTTGCCGCAGCCCGAGTGGCCGATCAGGGCGACGAACTCACCCTTGGCCACCGTGAGGTTGATGTCGCGCAGCGCGGGGAAGTTGCCCTTCTTGGTCTTGAAGGTCTGCTCGACGCCCTGGATGTCGATGTACTTCGTGTTCATGCCTTCACCTCTTCATAGGTGAACAGGGAAGCCAGCTTGATGAGAGCGAGTTCCAGCAGCAGGCCGACGATGCCGATCACGAAGATGGCGATGATGATGGATGACACATTGAGGTTGTTCCACTCGTCCCAGACCCAGAAGCCGATGCCGACGCCGCCGGTCAGCATTTCGGCGGCCACGATCACCAGCCAGGCGGTGCCCACCGCCAGGCGCACGCCGGTCAGCAGGTAGGGCAGTACGGAGGGGAACAGGATCCTGGTGAAGATCTTCCACTCGCTGAGGTTGAGCACCCGGGCCACGTTCATGTAGTCCTGTGGCACGCGCTGCACACCCACCGCCGTGTTGATGACCATGGGCCAGATCGAGCAGATGAAGATGGTCCAGATGGCGGCCGGGTTGGCACCCTTGAACACCAGCAGGCCGATCGGCAGCCAGGCCAGCGGCGAGACCGGTCGCAGCAGGCTGATCAGGGGGTTGAACATGCGGCTGAGGAACTCGAAGCGCCCGATGGCGAATCCGGCCGGAATGCCGACCAATGCCGCCAGGCCAAAGCCGATACCCACCCGCTGCAGCGACTGCAGCACGTTCCAGCCGATGCCCTGGTCATTGGGGCCGTTGCTGTAGAACGGGTCGGAAAACACCTCCACCGCCTGTTGCCAGGTTTCCAGCGGCTTCGGGATGCCGCTGTTGCCGGTGCTGGCGATCAGCGACCAGATGAACACCAGCAAGGCCAGGCCCAGCACCGGTGGCAGGATGGCCAGCCAGAGGCCGCTGAAATCACGCGGCGTCCTGGGCGCAACAGGGTTGACGGGCATGTTGGACCTGGCGTCGACGACCGCCTCGGTGGCGGGCCGGTGGCTTGGCTTGGGGGCCTGCGTCGCTGCCGCGGGCGCGGCATCGACGGAGGAGTGAAAGACGGCGCTGACCATGGTGTTGCGTCCTTTGCGAAGGTGGTGTTCAGACTTTCACGGCAAACGAGTCCGCGTATTTGCGCGGGTCCTTGCCATCCCAGACGACGCCGTCCATGAGCTTGCTGCTGCGCAGGTCCGACCCAGGCAGCGGTGTGCCGGTGGCGGCTGCCGCCTGTTTGTAGATGTCGATGCGGTTGATCTGCCTGGCGATGGCCAGGTAGTCAGGGTGATCCTTGATCAGGCCCCAGCGCTTGTGCTGCGTCAGGAACCACATACCGTCGGACAGGTACGGGTAGTTGACCGCGCCGCCGCCATAGAACTTCATGTGGTCGGGGTCATCCCAGGTCTTGCCCAAGCCGTTCTGGTAGCGGCCCAGGATGCGCTGGTTGATCGCATCCACGCTGGTGTTGACATAGGCGCGCTGGGCAATGGTCTCGGCCATCCTGAGCTTGTTCTGCAGGCCTGTGTCAATCCATTTGCTGGCCTCCAGGATGGCCGCCGTCACAGCGCGCGCGGTGTTGGGGTTCTTCTGGCAGAACTCGGCGGTCGTGCCCAGCACCTTCTCCGGATGGTCTTTCCACACTTCCTGGGTGGTTGCAGCGGTGATCCCGATGCCGTCGATGATCGCGCGGTGGTTCCAGGGTTCTCCCACGCAAAAGCCGTCCATGTTCCCCACGCGCATGTTGGCCACCATCTGGGGGGGCGGCACCGTGATCACCTTGGCATCCTTGAACGGGTGGATCCCAGCGCTGGCCAGCCAGTAGTAGATCCACATGGCGTGGGTACCGGTGGGGAAGGTCTGGGCAAAGGTGTATTCGCGCTTTTCGGACGCCATCAGTTTGGCCAGGCTCGCCGCATTGACGGCGCCCTTGTCGGCCAGCTTCTTCGACAGGGTGATGGCCTGGCCGTTGTGGTTCAGGTTCATCAGCACGGCCATGTCCTTTTTGGGGCCGGCGGTGCCCGTGTGCACGCCGTAAATCAGGCCGTACAGCACGTGGGCGAGGTCCAGTTCGCCATTGACCAGCTTGTCGCGCACGCCGGGCCAGCTCGCCTCCTTGGTGGGCACGATCTTCACGCCGTATTTCTTGTCCAGTCCCAGTTCGGCCGCCATCACCACGCTGGCGCAGTCGGTCAGGGGAATGAAGCCGATCCTGACTTCCTCCTTTTCCGGCTTGTCCGAGCCAGCGGCCCAGACACCGCTGTGCCCCAGCGTCGAAAAGAAGGTGGCGGTCCCCAGGGCGGCGCCGGTCCGCATGAAGTCCCGGCGTGAAGGCGCTGCGCCGGGCGATGCGGTGGTGGCCGGGGTGGATGTGGCAGCGGTCGTGGTTCGCATGGTCTGCTCCTGGCAATGAATGAATGTGACCAAGACAAAGAAAAACGGCGCCCATTCGACCCTGCGCTTTGTTGACGCAGGGGGAATGGACGCCGTTGTCCGTGTCTGGGAAGACGTTGAAACCCGAACCGCCGTTGGTCCTTGTTTCGGTATCTGGGTTAAAGCAGCTACCGTGCCAGGCTCATGGTGCCGCCCGGGGCGTGTGGCAAGTGCTTGATTTCATTGTCGCCCTCTCAGGCGGGCTGTGCGCTGGGCCCTTCGCCAATCATGGTCCGGCACCGAAGGTGGGCACCACGGTGGTGCAACGCCGGGACCGGGCACACGTTTTGTGCACTGCAGCACTGGCATGTCATCGGCCTGGGCCGGGCAGCATGTCGGCCATGGCGAGCACAGCCTCGGCCACCTCCACCAGGCGCTTGTTCTGGTTCATGGCCATCTGCCGCATGGTCTTGTGGGCCGCTTCCTCGCCCAGGTGGCGGTGGGCCATCA
>JALOSN010000360.1 GCA_025458415.1 Hydrogenophaga sp. | reverse complement strand
CCGCACCTGGCTGGCCGGCATGGCCCTGGCCGTGGCGGTGTTCGTCTGGGCCGCCACCCTGGGTGAAGGCGACATCGTTCCGTTCCTGATCGTCTGCGCGCTCTCGGGCGTTGCCCTGGGCACCGACCTGGCCCTGCCCGGCGCCATGTTGGCCGGCGTGGTCGGCCAGCTGGGCGAGCGGGGCCAGCGCGAAGGCGCCTACTTCGGCTGGTGGAGTTTTGCCGCCAAGCTCAACCTGGCATTGGCCGCCGGCCTGGCCCTGCCGCTGCTGGCCGCCTTCGGCTACACCCCCGGTTCGCGCGATCCGCAAGCCCTGCAGACCCTGACCATCGCCTACTGCCTGCTGCCCTGCGCCCTCAAGCTGATGGCGGCCGGCCTGCTCTACACCCTGGTGATCCGCCGCGACACCAGCCCCGGCCTGCCTCCGGTAGGCCAAGCCACGAGACCCTGAACCATGCAAAGACGAGCCCTGCTGCTGGCCGGACTGGCCGGCACCGCCACCCTCGCCGGCTGCGCCGGACCCCAGATCGCCGATTACAGCGCCGAGAAGCCGCTGCTGGACCTGCGCCAGTACTTCAACGGCCGGCTCGATGCCTTTGGCGTCTTCACCGACCGCAGCGGCAAGGTGGTGCGCCGCTTCACCGTGGTGATGAACTGCAGCTGGACCGGCAACGAGGGCGTGCTGGACGAGGACTTCACCTACTCGGACGGCACCACCGAAAAACGCATCTGGCGCCTGACCTACCTGGGCGACGGCCGCTACAGCGGCACCGCCGGCGATGTGGTGGGCACCGCCTTCGGCGAGACCCGTGGCAACGCCTTTCGCTGGGGCTACACCCTGGCCCTGCCGGTCGACGGCCGTGTCTGGGAGGTCCAGTTCGACGACTGGATGTATCTGATGGACGAGCGCGTCATGCTCAACAAGGCAACGATGAGCAAGTTCGGCATCCGGCTGGGCGAAGTCACCCTGACCTTCGTCAAGCGTTGAAGCAGACATGATGTCCAACACCCGCAGCTTCATCGACACGACCCAGCCGGCGCGCACGCCCGGGCCTGCCCTGCGCGCGCGCAGCTGGCTGCGCCCCTTCAATCCGCCACTGGACGACTGGCGCGGCCTGCGTGTCTGGCTGGTCGGCGCCTCCAGCGGCATCGGTGAGGCCACGGCAGCCGCCCTGCATGCCCGTGGTGCCCAGGTGCTGGTCTCGGCCCGCAAGGCCGAGGCCCTGGAGCACTTCGTGCAGCAGCACCCGGGCGCCCAGGCCTGGCCGCTGGACGTGACCGACGAAATGGCAGTCGCCCGCGCCGCCACGGCCATCCTGGCCGACGGGCCACTGGACCTGGTGGTCTACTGCGCTGGCCACTACCAGGCGATGCGGGCCACCGACATCGACCTGGCCGACATGCACCGGCACATGGCCATCAACTACAGCGGCGCCCTGAACCTCATGACCGCGGTGCTGCCGGCCATGGTGACCCGGGGACAGGGCCACCTGAGCCTGATCAGCAGCGTGGCGGGCTTCCGCGGCCTGCCCAAGAGCCTGGCCTACGGTCCGACCAAGGCTGCGCTGACCCATCTGGCGGAGAACCTCTATCTCGACCTGCATCCGCTGGGTATCGGCGTCAGCGCCATCCACCCCGGTTTCGTGCAGACACCGCTGACCGCCGGCAACAACTTCCAGATGCCCGCCCTGCTGACCCCCGATCAGGCTGCCCTGGCCATGCTGCAGGGCTGGGCACGCGGTGACTTCGACATCCACTTCCCGCGCCGCTTCACGCGCTGGATGAAACTGCTGCGCCTGCTGCCCTACCGGCTGTACTTCCCTGTGGTGCGCCGGTTCACCGGCCTGTAAGCTGCGGCCCATGCATCCCGGTCTGGCCCCTGATGTGACGCGCGCCGCGCTGGAGCGCGTCTGCACCTTCTATGAAACGCTCAGCCCGCCGTCGCTGGTCGACATCGGTGCCCTGTACACACCCGACGCGCGCTTCAAGGACCCGTTCAACGAAGTGCAGGGCGTGGCCGCCATCACCCGCATCTTCGAGCACATGTTCGAGAACCTGCACCAGCCGCGGTTCGTGGTGACCCGGCGTCTGCTCGACGGGCAGGAGGCTTTCCTGGTGTGGGAATTCCGATTTCGGTTCAAGCGCTTTGACAGCGACACCGAACAGCTGATCCACGGCGGATCGCACCTGGTGCTCGCGCCCGACGGCAGGGTCTCGGGGCACCGCGACTACTGGGACGCGGCCGAAGAGCTCTACGAGAAGCTGCCGGCCATCGGCAGCCTGATGCGCTGGCTGCGGCGGCGTGTCAACCAATAGCGACGTCAGAATCCCTATACTGTCCGGGTCCCGCTGGCGCACAGGCGCCTGGGCACCCAACCACCGCATCAGGCCCACCGCCCGCCCGACAGCACGGGCGAACCACCATGCCCGAGACCCCGACAAACGACGAGCTCGCCCTGCTGGACAGGCGGGTGGTCTGCCTGCTCGGCCTGCCTTTCGATGTCCTCACCCTGGCCGGAACGGTCGCGCATCTGCGCGCGGCGGCCTCCCGGCGCGAGCCCTGCTGGCTGTCCACGCCCAATCTGAACTTCCTGATCGCTGCCCACCAGGACGCTCAGTTCCGCCGCTCGGTGCTGCTGAGCGAGCTGAGTGTGGCCGATGGTATGCCCGTGATCTGGCTGGCCCGGCTGCTGGGCCTGCCGCTGCACGAAAGGGTCGCCGGCTCCGACGTGTTCGAGGCCCTGCACCACGGCCGTGACACGGAGCCGATGAAGTGCTACTTCTTCGGCGGGCCCGATGGTGCTGCCGAGGCCGCGTGCCAGCGTGTCAACGCGCGCGGCGGCGCGATGCGCTGCGTCGGCTGGCAGTCACCCGGATTCGGCTCCATGGACAGCATGAGCACCG
>JALOSN010000359.1 GCA_025458415.1 Hydrogenophaga sp. | reverse complement strand
GCCGCTTCGCGTCTTCCCCCCTGAGGGGGGACCCCACCTGCGGCCTGGCAAAGCCCGTTCCGCGGTGTGTGCTGAAGCAACTGCTATCGCATCCCCACTTCTACACGTGTCTTCTTGGGTCGCCCTTTCATGTTTCTCCAACGCATCGCTTTTTGCGCCTCTGCCCTGGTCTTCAGCCTGCCGGCCCTGGCCCAGTCGGACCCCGAGTTTCAGCGCTGCCTGAGCCAGCTGCGCGGCCCGGCCCAGCAGGCGGGCGTGCGGGCCGAAACATTCGAGCGCCACACGCGCGACCTGGTGCCCGACATGAGCGTGATCGACCGGCTGAACCACCAGCCCGAGTTCCGCATGCCCATCTGGGACTACCTGTCCGGTCTGGTGGACGAGGAGCGCGTGCAGGAAGGTCGGGCCCTGCTGGCCCGGCACGCCGAGGTGCTGCGCCGGGTCGAGCAGCGCTACGGGGTCGATGCCGCCACAGTGGTCGCCGTCTGGGGGGTGGAGAGCAACTTCGGCCAGACCTTTGGCCGCTACCCGTTGGTACAGGCCCTGGGTACCCTGTCGTGCCACGGGCGGCGGCAAGCCTACTTCCGGGGCGAGTTCTACGCCACGCTGCGCATCCTGCAGGCGGGCCACATCGCCCCCGATCGCCTGCAGGGGTCCTGGGCCGGTGCGTTCGGTCACACCCAGTTCATGCCCAGCACTTTCGAGCGCCTGGCGGTCGATTTTGACGGCGATGGCAAGGCCAACCTGATGGACAGCATCCCGGACGCCCTGGCCTCGACCGCCCATTTCCTGCAGAAGGCGGGCTGGCAGACCGGTCAGCCCTGGGGCTTCGAGGTGCGTCTGCCCGCAGGCACCAACACCACCAACGAGGGTCGGCGCACCAAGCGCCCGATGAGCGAATGGACGGCGCGCGGCCTGCGCCGGGTGGACGGCTCACCGCTGCCGGCCTCCGGCAGCGCGGGACTGATGACGCCGGCCGGCGCCCAGGGGCCGGCTTTTCTGGTGCTGCGCAATTTCGACGCCCTCTTCAGCTACAACGCCGCCGAAAGCTACGGTCTGGCCATTGCCCACCTGGCCGACCGGCTGCGCGGCGGTGGCCCGTTTGCCACGCCCTGGCCCACCGATGACCCGGGCCTGTCACGCGCCGAGCGCCGTGAACTGCAAGGCCTGCTGGTGCTGCGCGGCCACGACATCGGCGCTGTCGATGGCATGCTGGGCGACCGCAGCCGGGCCGCCATCCGCATCGAACAGGAACGCCTGGGCCACGAGGTCGACGGCCGCGGCGGCCAAAAAATCCTGAGGGCGCTCAGGGGCAACTGAAGCTGGGCTCAGAGCCACCCGAACTGGGCCCGCACATCGCGTGCGGTGAGGTTCACCGGCTGCGTAGGCGCCAGGATGTGCTGGCGCAGGTTGGGGGCCCGTACACCCCCGCCGTCCTGGCCCAGCACGGCCACACCCTTGATGCGCCAGCCGCGCTCGCGAAATGCCGCCACGTAGGCCTGCGCATCCGGGTAGTCCATCAGGTCGGTGTGCTGTGCGGTCGGTGACAGGCAGAACAGCACCGCTTCACAACGCGAACGCGCCACTTCCTGCACAAACTCTTCGACGGTGGTGCGGGTGACCTGCAGCGCACCGACGCGGGCATAGAACCGCACCGGACGCCGGTTCGACTGCAGCTGGATCTCGCGCACGCTGCGGTTGAAGCAGCCGCTGAGGCTGCGCAGCACCGAGGCCTTGCGGGTGTTGGTGTTGCCGATCAGGATGTAGGCGTCCATGGGCGGGCCGTTCAGCCGAGCTTGATGGCCGTGCCGCTGACGGCGACCATCATCATGCCGTTGGTCTCTCCCAGCACCTCGTAGTCGAAGTCCAGGCCCATCACGCCGTCGGCGCCCATGTCCCTGGCCGCCTCGATCATGTCTTCCAGTGCCGCGTCGCGTGCGCCCGACAGCGCTCGCTCGTAGCCACCGGCACGCCCGCCGACCACGTCCCTGACCGATGAAAACATGTCGCGGAAGATGTTGGCGCCGATGATGGCTTCGCCGTTGACCACGCCCAGCACCTGCTCGCGCCGCAGGTCCGGCAGGGCCGTGGTGGACAGGAAGAAGTTGTTGCTGCTTTTCGAGAACCAGCCCATGTCGTGCTCCGGACAAGCGCGCCCCGAAGCGGGCGCCGCCCCATTGTGCCAGCCCGCCCGGGCCTCACCACAGGGGCTGCAGCACGCCGCCCGACAGCCGCCAGGCATGCACGGCCATGGCCCGTGCCTCGGTCTCGTCGTGGGTCACCAGCAGCGCGCACATGCCGGCCGCGGCGATGCGCTGACGGAATTCGTCGCGCAGCTGCTGGCGCAACTCGGCGTCGAGCGCCGAAAAGGGTTCGTCCAGCAGCAGGGCGCGCGGACGGGTGATGAGCGCGCGCGCCAGCGCCACCCGCTGCTGCTCGCCGCCCGAGAGTGTCCACACCCGCGCCTGTGCGTGGCCAGCCAGCCCGAAGCGGTCCAGCATGGCGCGCGCCTGTTCGCGGGCCTGCGTCCGCCCCATGCCCTGTTCGATCAGTCCGAAGGCCACGTTGTCCTGCACGCTCAGGTGCGGAAACAGCGCGAAGTCCTGGAACATGAGGGCAAAACCCCGCCGCTCCGGCGGCCAGGCACTGATGTCCTGTCCGTCGAACAGCACCTGCCCCTGTTCGGCCGACTCCAGCCCGGCCGCGATCTTCAGCAGCGTGCTCTTGCCGCTGCCCGAGGCGCCCAGCAGCGCCACCGTTTCACCGGCTCCGTCCCAGTGTTTGTGGATGTGGCGCAGTTCAAGCATGGCGTCGGTCCGCAGCGTTTCGGTCAGGGCCTTCAATCAGCACAAAGGCCAGCAGGGCCAGTGCCATCAACAGGCAGGCCAGCACCATGGCCGCGTCCAGGTTGGCTTCGCCCGGCCGGCCCAGACGCTGGTAGATCAGGGTGGTCAGTGTGGTCCATTCGGGCCGCGACAGGAACAGGGTGACGGCGAACTCGCCCAGGGCCGTGGCCGCCGCGAAGGCCATGCCGCGCCGCAGGGCCGGCGCCACCAGCGGCAGGGTAACGCGCCACAGCACGCGGTACGGCCGTGCACCCAGCGTGGCTGCTGCCTGCGCGTAGCTGGCCGGCAACCGGTCGAGGGCGGCCGACAGCGCCTGCGCCACGAACGGATAGGCCAGCAGCGCGTAGGCGGCCAGCAGCAGCCCCAAGCTGGCGGTCCAGCCCGGGTAGAGCAGCAGCAGACCAAAGGCCACGGTGACCGGTGACACGATGAAGGGCAGGTAGACCGCCGCACGCCAGAGCAGAGCACCGGCACCCTGCCCGTCTCGCCCCCGACGCACCGCCAGGCGGTCCAGCGCGTGCACGCCGAGGGCATGGGCCAGCCCCAGCGCCGTGGCCAGGGCCAGGGCCAGCCCGGTGAAGCGCAAGGTGTTGCCCAGCGCGAGCAGCGCCTCGGCCTCCAGCAGCACCGCCGCTGCACCGCCGGCCAGGGCCACCGCCGCCTGGCCCACAATGGCCAGCAGCGGCGCCACACACACCAGCAGCAACACACCCAGGCACAGCAGCACCGCCAGCCGCTCACGCGCACCCGTGGGACGCCGCCGCGGCAGCGGCTGCGGTCGCACCGGGGCGGCCAGTCGCCGCTGCAGCACGGCATAAGCCAGGGCCACCAGCGCGGTCAGCAGCAGCGACCAGACCGCCAGCACACCGGCCTGCCCCAGCGCCAGTTCGTGCGCCACCAGGGTGTAGAGCTCGACCTCGACCGTGGCGTAACGCTGGCCACCGAGCACCAGGGCGAGGCCGAAACCGGCAAAGCAGTACAGAAACACCAGGCACAGGGCCGACGCCAGCCAGGGCACGATGGCCGGCCACTCGACGCGCCAGAATGCCCGCCAGGGCGAGGCGCCGAGGCTGCGCGCGGCCGCCACCTGCTG
>JALOSN010000358.1 GCA_025458415.1 Hydrogenophaga sp. | reverse complement strand
GTCGGGCACCGGCATCTCGCCGGGCATGACACCCTGACCGCGCATGGCGGCCTTGAGCTGGTAGACATAGGCCAGCACCTGGGCCACGGCGGTGTAGAGAGCCGACGGGATCTCCTGGTCGATCTCGCCGTGGGCGTACAGGGCACGCGCCAGCATGGGCGCCTGCAGCACCGGTACCGATGCGCTCCGGGCAACATCGCGGATGCGCATGGCCAGCAGATCGGCACCCTTGGACACCACCCGCGGGGCGCGCATGGTGGCGTCGTCGTACCGGATGGCCACCGCGTAGTGGGTCGGGTTCATCACCACCAGGTCGGCCTTGGGCACAGCGGCGATGCTGTTGCGCTGGGCCAGTTCGCGCTGGCGTGCACGCCGGCGCCCCTTCATCTGCGGGTCGCCGTCGCTTTCCTTGTGCTCCCGCTTGACTTCCTCGTGCGACATCCGCATGCGGTGTGCATGCAGGAAGCGCTGGACCGGCACGTCGATGACGGCGAAGAACAGCACCACCAGCAGAAGCAACCCCACACCCACGGTCAGCCACGACGCCAGCTGACCGATGGCCGACTCCAGCGGCCGCAGCAACAGCGTGGCGAAGTCCTCGACGTGGGAGGCGATGAAGCGCCAGGCCACCACACCCACGATGACGGTGATGCCGGTCAGCTTGAAGGTCTCCACCAGCTGCTGGCGGGAGAACAGCCTTTCGAAGCCCTTGAGCAGGCTCAACCGCGACAGCTCCGGGGTGATGGGCTTGGTGCTCAGGGCCCAGCTGCCGGAAGCCAGCATCGAAAGGACGGCCACCGTCAGCACCAGCAGGCCCAGCGGCACCGCCAGCAGCAGGCCGTCCAGGCTGGCCGCCACCAGTCGCTCCAGCATCTGTTCGGGACGGGACACCACCGCCTGATCGAAGCGGAACTGGTTCTGCAAGGTGGTGCGCAGTCGGTCGAAGCCGAGCGGCGCCAGGCCCAGCAGCACCAGGGCGCCACCGCCCAGCACGGCCAGGTTGGACAGGTCCTTGGAACGCGCAACTTCACCGTCGTCGCGCGCCTTCTTCAGGCGCTGCGGCGTGGCGGGTAGGTTCTTGTCCTGGCTGGAAGACTCCATGGCACGGTCACATCAGGGGTGGATGTGACCGATTGTGGAAGTCGGGGGCCTTCGGGAAACGGATGAAAAGGCGGTTTCGGACCGCGCTTATCGGCGCGACAGATCGGCCCCTGCGCTGGCGGCGGCTGCCCGTCAGCGCAGCGGGGGTTCAGAAACCCAGGCTGGCCAGCAGGTCGTCCACCTGCTGCTGGTCCTTGACCACGTCGGTCCGGCCTTCGGGGTTGACGACCGGGCCAGCCAGTTCGTACGCCTGGTCCTGGCCGGGCTGGCCCGTCGGCGCGGCCTGCAGCAACAGGCCCAGCAACTGCTCCTCGATGGTGCTGGCCAGTTGCACCACACGGCCGATCACCTGCCCGGTGAGGTCGTGGAAGTCCTGCGCCATCATGATCTCGGTCAGTCGGGCGTCGTTCTTCTCGCTCAGCTCGACCACCTCGCGCGACCAGGTGACCAGTTCCGGCATGGCCTTGGACAGGCCGGGCACGTGGCTGATGGTATCGACCAGCTGCCGGCCACGGTTGGTGATCTGTTCCTGGTCGGACTTGGCCACCTCGACGTGGCCAATCACCTTTTCAGCCGCTTCACCGGTCAGGCGGGCGATGTAGGACAGGCGGCTCTGTGCATCGGGCAGCTGTTCCACCGTGCCCTTGAGCTTGTCGGTGTAGCCCAGTTCCTTGAGCGCATCGTGCAGCTGGCGGGTGATCGCCCCCAGCTGGCGGAACATTTCGTTGTCGGCCGGGTTTTTCGCGTCGCTGTCAGACATGTCGTCCCCCTTCAGATGCCCAGTTTCTTGAAGATGTTGGCCAGCTTCTCTTCGAGTGTCGCCTTGGTGAAGGGCTTGACGATGTAACCGGCCGCACCACCCTGTGCCGCCATCACAATGTCTTCCTTGCGTGCCTCGGCCGTCACCATCAGCACCGGCAGGTGCTTGAGTGCCGGGTCGGCCTTGATCTGGTTGAGCAGCTCGAAGCCGTTCATGTTCGGCATGTTGATGTCGCTCACCACGAAATTGAAGTTGCCGTTGCGCAGCTTGTTCAGCGCAATGACCCCGTCCTCGGCCTCGTCCGCGTCGGCGTGACCGATCTCCTTGAGCAGGTTGCGCACGATGCGGCGCATGGTGGAGAAGTCGTCAACGATCAGGAATTTCATCGGTGTGGACATGCAGGTCTCCTGCAGGGGAAGGAAGGAAAACGTGTCGCGGGCGGCCTCAGCGAGGCGCCTCTGGGATCAGTTTCGACAGATCGTCGGCATTCTGTAGCGCCGGCACCGCAGCGCCCGAGGGCAGCAGGCGCTGTTCGGCCTCCTGCGTCAGCACGACGATGCTGATGCGGCGGTTGGTGGGGTCGTTGGGCTGATCGGGATGCAGCAGTCGGCTGGACGCCAGCCCTTCGACCCGCAGCAGCTTGTCGTCCGGCAGGCCACCGGCCACCAGTTCACGACGCGAGGCATTGGCCCGGTCGGCCGACAGCTCCCAGTTGCTGTAGCCGCGCTGCCCGTTGCCATAGGGCATGGCATCGGTGTGGCCAGCCAGGGCGATCCGGTTCTCGACATCGACCAGGACGGCGCCGATCGCCTGCAGGATGTCGCGCATGTAGGGCTTGACCAGCGCACTGCCGGTGTCGAACATGGGCCGGTTCTGAGCGTCGACGATCTGGATGTACAGGCCGTCCTGTGTCTTGTCCAGACGGATCTGCGAGCCGAACTCGGCCAGTTGCGGGTTGTTGGCCACCAGCTCCTGGATCTTGCGCTGCAGCACGTCGATGCGCACCGCGTCGCGCTTGGCCTGTTCGGCGCGCGCCATCTGGGC
>JALOSN010000357.1 GCA_025458415.1 Hydrogenophaga sp. | reverse complement strand
CTCACGCGAGACGTCGGCAATCATGGGGCGCAACTGCTCGGCTTGCTGCAGCGCCTGGGCCAGCAGCGGTTCAAACTGGACCTGCCCCTTTGCCATGAAAACGGCGAGCGGCTGGTCCTTGAGCCAGGTCACCATCGACCAGTCGACCTGCCCGGCGTCCAGGGCTGCGAGCTGGCTGTTGTAGTAGGCCAGCAGTTCGCGCAGCTTGGTGGCAAAGCGATCGGGGTACTTGAGATCCTGAACGCGCAGGGCGCGCCGGGCCACCTTGTCCTCATAAGCCGGCCCTATGCCGCGGCCCGTGGTTCCGATCTTGTCCGTACCGGCCTTTTCCTTGGCGGCCTCTCTGGCCACATCGAGGGCAGCATGAAACGGCAGAATCAGCGGGCAAGCCTCGCTGACGCGCAGGCGTGACCGGACTTCAACCTGGGCGGCCTCAAGACCTCTGATCTCCTCCAGCAACTTGCCCACCGAGAGGACCACCCCGTTGCCAACGTAGCACTTCACACCAGGGCGCATGATGCCGCTGGGTATCAGGTGCAGGGCTGTCTTGACCCCGTTGATCACCAGTGTATGACCTGCGTTGTGCCCTCCCTGGAAGCGCACCACGCCCTGGGCCGATTCGGTCAGCCAGTCGACCAGCTTGCCTTTGCCCTCATCCCCCCACTGGGTGCCCACCACCACCACATTGCGCCCTGGAATGGCGGCGCCGTTGCCGTTTGTCATCTGCTGGTTTCCGTTCAAATGTTGCGTACCGTCCAGGCGCCCGCACGGGCCACATCCGGGACCAGTTCGCGATCGCAATGGAATTCATCGACTTCATGCTCATGTCCCGGCAGGGAGCAGACCACGGTGTGCCCTTGTGCGCGCAGCCGGGAGATGGCCTCCCGCAGCGAAGCGTCCATACCCCATGGGGCCCGGACGGCCGCCACGAGGGGCCGTGGTGGCACCATCGCCACCAGTTCCTTGACGTCCAGACTGAACCCGACGGCGGGCCGGTTGCGCCCAAAAACGGCACCCACCTCGTCGTAGCGACCTCCGCGTGCCATCTCGGCCGCCTGTGAGCCGTGTCCAGCGGCCGCTCCGAACAGGGCAAAGCGCATGCCGGTGTAGTAGGCATAGCCTCTGAGGTCGGCCAGATCGACCGATACCCTCATGCCCTGAACATGGGACGCCAGCCAGTCCAGGCTGTCCAGTGCCTGGTGCATGGCGACCGAAGGACGCAGCCGATCGCGCGCTTCATCCAGCACGGATACATCTCCGTGCAGATTCGGCAGGGCCAGCAGGTCCGATCTCACCCTTGGGGCCAGCCCCTTCGAAAGGTGCTCCAGCTCCGCGGCATCCTTGGCAGCCAGCGCCGCGTGAATGCGCTTCACGTGGGCCGAGTCCAGCGCCACCCCATCCAGCACCGCATCAATCACCCGCACATCGGCCATGTCCAGCAGCAGATCGCCGATTCCGGCAGCCTGGAGACAGGCCTGGGCCAACTCGATCACCTCCAGGTCGGCTTCCAGGCCAACGTGCCCGTAGATTTCGGCACCAAACTGGAGGGGCTCGCGACTGGCCAGGGGACGATCAATTCGGGTGTGGACCACCGGCCCGCAATAGCTCAGGCGGGTCACTCCCTGCCGGTTGAGGAGGTGTGCATCGATGCGGGCGACCTGAGGTGTGCTGTCCGCCCGCAGGCCAAGCGTCCGACCGGAGAGCTGGTCAACGAGCTTGAAGGTCTGGAGGTCAAGCGCCTCACCGGTACCTGTCAGCAACGACTCCAGGTGTTCCAGCAGCGGCGGCATCACCAGCTCGTAACCATAGGCCCGGGTGGTATCGATCAGACTGCGCCGCAGTTCCTCGATGTGACGTGCCTCGGATGGCAGGACGTCGGCGATGTGATCCGGGAGAACCCAGGCAGACATGGGCATGGCGATGCGGGAATTAAAACCGGGATTTTACCGGCCCTGACGGCCTGGCATCGAACAAGTCGGCCCAGCTCGTGAAGGACGACCCGTCAGGCCAGGTCCGTCTTCAGGTGGTGCCCCACCACAAGAGCAGACCCAGCCCCACCGAAACCAGACCAAAGAAGCGCAGTTGGCCATCCCGCAGCCGCAGCATGTCCGAAAACATGCGGCGCCACGCGGCTGGCAGCAGCAAGGGCAGCAAACCCTCGAACACCAGCATCAGGCCCAGCGCGGGCCAGAAGATGTCGGCCAGCGCCACCTGCGACTCAGCGCCCCGGGTTGCTGCTGCGCAAAGAACGGAAGAAGTCGGACGATGGGTCGACCACCAGCACGTCCGACTTGCCGGAGAAGCTGGCCTTGTACGCATCGAGGCTGCGGTAGAACTGGGCGAACGCAGGGTCGCGACCGAATGCATCTGCATAGGCAGCCGCTGCTGCCGCATCGCCCTCACCCTTGATCCGCTGTGCGTCGCGGAACGCCTCGGCAACGATGACCTCTCGCTCGCGATCGGCCTCGGCCCGGATCTTCTCGCCTTCGGCAAAACCAGTCGAGCGCAACTCATTGGCCACCCGCTTGCGCTCCGCCTCCATCCGGTCATAGACCGAGCGGGTGATCGATTCAGCGTAGTCCACCCGGGTGATGCGAACATCGATCACGTCCATGCCCCAGGGCTGGTCGGCACCACGAACGGCTGCCAGCACCTCCCGCTGGACATCACGCATCAGTTCCTCGCGACGGGTCGACAGCAGCTCCTGCAGCGTCCTCTTGTTGACCTCCTGCTGAAACGCGTTGCGGGCAACCCGGTTGAGCTGCAACGCGCCGGCTCGCTCGTTCAGGCCCACGTTTCTGATGTACGCCTGCGGGTCGCTGATGCGCCAGCGCACATACCAGTCGATCACCACCCGCTGCCGCTCGGCTGTCAGGGTGGGTTCGCTGTCGGTGCTCTCGAGCGTC
>JALOSN010000356.1 GCA_025458415.1 Hydrogenophaga sp. | reverse complement strand
ATTGACCCAGCCCATCCTGCCGAACTGGCAGTTCCACCTGTTCAACGTGAACCTCGGCAGTTCAAGCAACCCCGCGGTCGAACAGACCGTGCTGCGCGATGTGGGCAGCTACGGCCGCCAGATCGGCCGGCTGGGCGAGACCCTGGAACTGCTGGTCAGGAAGTCAGGGCTGCTGGAGCGCGATGACCTGACCGCGCAAGAGCGCGATGTCCTGCAGGTTTTTCTGGGTGATGTGGCCAAGGTTCGCCAGATCAAGGCCGCCACAGCCAGGGCTTGATCCGGTCACGGCAGGTTGCCGAGGTAGGCGGCCACCGCGTTGACCTCCAGGTCGGACATGCGCGAGGTCACGAATTTCATGGCCACGCCATCGTTGCCACGTTCGGCCTGGTGGAACTTGCGCAACTGGTTGGCAATGTAGGTCGGGTGCTGCCCGGCCAGGCGCGGCAGCTGTTGCGTGCCGTGGGCATCGGCGCCATGGCAGGACTGGCAGGCCGGAAGCCCGGCCCAGGGGTTGCCGCGCTCGTACACGAACTGACCCACGGCCAGCAGTTGCCTGTCGGTCGATGGCGTGTGGGTGGCCTTCTGGCGCGCATAGTACGCCGCCAGCGAACGCACCATGGCGTCGTCCATCAGCGCCACCTTCTCTTTCATCATCGGGCTGCTGCGTTTTCCGCTGGCAAAGTCCTGGAGCTGCTTGACCAGGTACATCTCGCTCTGGCCCGCCAGGCGCGGAAAGTTGGGCGCCGCGCTCTGCCCCGTATCCCCGTGGCAGGACGCGCAGTGTTGCACGGCAAAACGCTCGCCGGCGACCGGATCGGCCGGGCCCGTCTGGGCCACCGCCGATTGCGCCACGACCGCCAGCACAGCCGCGCACCATGACAAACGGGATTGCCAGACTTGAGAACCCGATGACCTCTTCACGATCCGTACCCCTGCTTGAACTGAACGCCCCATTCTGGAGCGCACGCGTGGCGGCACGGTTGATGCAAATCAATAAGAATGTACTGATGTTTGTTCAATGCCTGGAAGGTGCCGTGAGCTTGCTGGCAGTAGCATGCTGGGAAGAGCCCAAATGTCATTGGTGCTGATGCTTTTGCCGCCTCTTCCTGAAGTCGAAGGTGCTGCCCCCACGCACACGACCTGCTTTCAGCAACCGAGCTGTCCAGCCAGGTGCAGCAGGTCGCGGGCGTGCCAGGTGTTGGCCGGGTCGGGTGACACGTCCTTGACGTGGGCGGCACCGAACTCCAGCGGTCGCTCGATGTAGGCGGTCTGCAGGCCGCAGCCGCGGGCGGCGGCCAGATCGTCCTGGTGGGCAGCCACCAGCATCACCTCGGACGGCGCCACATCGAACACCTCGGCCACCCCCAGGTAGGTGCGCGGGTCCGGTTTGTAGGCGCGGAACACCTCGGCCGAAAGCACGCAGTCCCAGGGCAGGCCGGCGCGCTTGGCCATGTTCGTGAGCAGGCCGATGTTGCCGTTGGACAGCGAGGCGATGGTGAAGCGGCGCTTGAGCCGCGTCAGACCCGCCACGCTGTCGGGCCAGGCCTCGAGCCGGTGCCAGACGCGGTTGAGGTCGGCGCGCTCGGCCTCGGACAGGTGCGACAGGCCAAAGCGCGGCAGCAGGCCATCGAGGATTTCGCGGTGCAGCACGTCGAGCCTGACGAAGCCGCGCCCCCCCGAGCGGACGGCCTCCATGGCCGGCTGGTAGCCCGCCCGCCAGGCCAGCGCGAAGGCATTGGCGTCGACCTGGGGAAAACGCGCCGTCACCTCGCGCACGATGCTGCCGTGCCAGTCGACCACGGTGCCGAAGATGTCGAACACCAGCACGCGGGCAGGCAGGGAACCGGACGTGGAAAGGGCATTCATGGATCCGGTTACCTCACGAGGGCGCGAAGGAGGAATGGTGATCCGCGATGCGCCAGACCGCGTCTTCCTGGCGCCAGCAGAAGCTGAAGCGGGCCGGCATCCAGACCGCCGCTGCAGAATCGCCCTCGCAGAAGTCGTAGCGTCCGCTGCACAGCGCCCAGTCGTGGTGCGCCCGCACCACCAGCGGTTCGTGCAGGCGCGCCAGCAGCCTCGGACGTCGCGCCATGACGCGCTCGAAGTAGGCCCGCACAGCGGCCGCGCCGCTCAGCGGCTGCGGCACCGTGGTCGGCACCAGCACGGCCTGCCCGCTGTACAGCGCGAGCAGGGCCTCCAGATCGGCGGCGTTGAAGGCCTGCACCCAGCGTCGGATACCAGCTTCGACGGCAAGGCCTGCCGGGTCGTTCATGCCATGGCTCCGGGCCCTCGCGCTTCAGGACACTTTCAGACGGATGCCGCCCGGCTGCGCAGACGCGATTTCGCCGATCTCCGCCGCGGCTTCGAAGCCGTGCCGCGCAAACACATCCAGCACCTGCTGCACTGCCTCGGGTTCACAGGCCACCAGCAGGCCTCCGCTGGTCTGCGGGTCCGTCAGCAAGGCCTGATCCACCGCCTGCAGGCCGCTGGCCAGCTGCACCTCGTTGCCGTAGGCGGCCCAGTTGCGGCCACTGGCGCCGGTGACCATGCCCTGGCCAGCCAGCGCGCGCACACCCGCAATCAGGGGGACACGGCCCATGTCCAGCTGCACGGTCGTGTCCGAGCCACGCGCCATCTCCAGCGCGTGCCCCGCCAGTCCGAAGCCGGTCACGTCGGTGAGCGCGTGTACGCCTTCGATGGCGGCCAGGTCCGGACCAGGCGTGTTGAGCTTGGTGGTGTTGGCAATCATCTGTGTGTAGCCGTCGGGACTGAGCGCGTCCTTCTTGAGGGCGGCCGAGAGCACACCCACCCCCAGTGGCTTGCCCAGGATCAGGCGGTCGCCCACCTTTGCATCGGCATTGCGCTTGACGCGCCGGGGGTGCACCAGGCCCATGGCCACCAGGCCGTAG
>JALOSN010000355.1 GCA_025458415.1 Hydrogenophaga sp. | reverse complement strand
CACGATGACACGCTTGGCACCGCGGTCCAGGTGGCCCTGCAGGGTTTCGGGCGTGAGGAACTTGCCGGTGCATTCGAGCACCACGTCCACGCCCAGGTCGCCCCAGGGGATCTCGGCCGCGGTGGCGTGTTCGGTGAAGCGCAGGCGCTGATCGCCAATGCGGATGGCGTCGCCGCCCTCGGCCGCGATGTCGGCGCGCCACTTGCCTTGCACCGTGTCGAAGGCCAGCAGGTGGGCGCAGGCGGCCGCACCGCCCTTGATTTCGTTGAGGTGAACCACCTGCAGGCGGTTGCCGCTGCGCGGGTCGTGATCCGGACGCTCGATGGCGCCGAAGGCCGCGCGCAGGGCCAGACGCCCCATGCGGCCCATGCCGTTGATGCCGACTTTCATGATGGACAGGTCTTGCTGGATGAAGGGGTGGGAAAGGCTGTACAGGCTTGAGGACGCCTGTCTGAATTCAATAATTCAAGAACAATTGAAATATACACCGGTTTCGTGACCAGCAGATGACAGGACGCCGGGGTCTTGAGCGCGCGGTGCTGGACAAGCAACCGGCTTTCGGATACTGTACATAAAAACAGTATTCGGTGAATTCTTGTTGTTACCTCGCGTCTCTGCCCCCACCATGTCTGCCTCCGTCCTGGCAGCGGCTGCCGTGCCGCTGCTGCCCCCCCGCCAGAATGCCCGGCCACTGCCGTCCCCCTTGCCGTCCGGGCCTGCAGGTCACGAGGGCCCGGTGTTGCCGGCCCAGGTGGCGGCTGCGGTCTGGCGGGGTGACCAGCTCGGTCAGCCGGTCGCCTCGGTCTGGCCCAGCGGCTTTGCCGCACTGGACGCGGTGCTGCCCGGTGGTGGCTGGCCCGGCCAGGCGGTGACCGAACTGCTCAGTCCCCAGGCCGGTACCCACGAGTGGCGGCTGCTGGGGCCGCTGCTGCGGCAGGTGACGGCGGCCGGTCGGCCGGTGCTGCTGGTCGGACCACCGCGCCCGCCGCACCCGGCCGGCTTGCGCCACGAGGGCGTGGACGAGCGCCGCCTGGTCTGGGTGCAGGCCGAGACCCCGGCCGAACGCCTGTGGACCACCGAGCAGCTGCTGCGCGCGCGCACCGGGGGCGTGCTGCTGGCCTGGCTGCCGCAGGTCCGGGCCGAGCAGGTGCGTCGTCTGCAGGTACAGGCCGGTGGCCATGAAACGCCGGTTTTCCTGTGCCGGCCCGAGGCCGCCCTGCACGAGGCTTCGGCCGCGCCGTTGCGCCTGCGGGTCGGCCCCGGGTCCGACTGGACCCTGCAGGTCGAGCTTCCCAAGCGCAAGGGGCCGCCCCTGACGCAGCCGCTGAGCCTGCACGTGGTGCCCGGTGGCCTGCGCGACCTGCTGACCCCGCGGCTGCAACAACCCAGCCGCCTTGTGCCCAGCGAGAGCACCGATGCGGTGGTCCGCCCTGTGCCTGCCGGCCACCGACGACGCGCGCTCTCCCACTGAGCCGGCGCGCCAGGCGCTGGCCATCTGGGCGTTGCAGTTCACGCCCCGGGTCAGTGTCCTCGACGAAGCCGTGCTCATGGAGGTGGAGGCCAGCCTGCGCCTGTTCGGCGGTGGGCCGGCATTGCGTGCGCGGGTGGCGGCCGAGGCGCCGGCGCTGGGCGTGGTGCGGCTGGGCTGGGCACCCAACGGGCTGGCGGCGCTGGCGCTGGCGCGCGCCGGCATCGAGGATGGCCTGGACGGGCCGCTGCCGGCCCGGCTCGACCCGCTGCCGCTGGATGTGCTGGGCGCGCTGCGGCCACACCGCCTGACGCTGGCACACATCGGCTGCCGCTGCCTGGGCGATGTGCGCGCCCTGCCGCGCGGTGGTCTGGTGCGGCGCTTCGATCGCGCCCTGTTGCACGCGCTGGACCAGCTCTATGGCCAGGCACCCGAGGTGCACACCTGGGTGGGCCTGCCCGAGCGCTTCGAGCAGCGGCTGGAGCTGATGGCGCGGGTGGAGCAGGCCCAGGCCCTGATGGTGGGTGCACAGCGCCTGCTGCTGACCCTGGGCGGCTGGCTGGCCGCGCGCCAGGCGGGGGTGACCGCGTTCGCCCTGCGCTGGGTCCACGACGCCCTGCGGGCCCGGGCGGCGGGCGAGGGCGGCGAGCTGGTGGTGCGCACCGCCATCCCCACGCGCGACACCACCCATCTGGCGCGGCTGCTGGCCGAGCACCTGGCCCGGGTGACGCTGCAGGCGCCGGTGGGCGAGCTGTGCCTGCGCGCCCTTGAGGTGCAGCCGCTGGTGACGGCCAGTGCCTCGCTGCTGCCACCCGATGGCACACAGGGCACTGCCGGTGAAGAGGGCCTGACCCAGGTGCTGGAGCGCCTGTCGGTGCGCCTGGGCGCGACACGGGTGCTGCGCCCGGTGCTGCTGGACGACCACCGGCCCGAAGCGCAGTGCCGCTGGCAGCCGGCCACCGAGGCCTTGCCGCGCCAGGTGCTGCCGGTGGCCAGCGGGCCGCAGCCGGGTTTTCTGCTGCCGCAGCCGCTGCGCCTGGCCATGCGCGGCGACCGTCCGCTGTTCCAGGGTGAGCTGCAGCTGCTGCTGGGGCCGCAGCGCATCGAAGGCGGTTGGTGGGACCGCGATGAATCGGTTGGCGTCCACCGCAACGTGGTGCGCGATTACTGGGTGGCGCAGTCGGCGCAGGCCGGTGTGTTGTGGGTGTTCCAGACCCGGCTGGAGCAGGCCCCGGCCTGGTTCCTGCACGGCTATTTCGCGTGACCGTTCATGTTGCCCGACTACGCCGAGCTGCTGTGCCGCTCCAACTTCAGCTTTCTGCACGGGGCCAGCCACCCGGAGGAGCTGGTGGTGCGCGCGCACGAGCTGGGCTACCGTGCGCTGGCCGTCACCGACGAGTGCTCCATGGCCGGCATCGTGCGCGCCCATGTGGCGGCGCGC
>JALOSN010000354.1 GCA_025458415.1 Hydrogenophaga sp. | reverse complement strand
GAAGCGCAGCAGCCGCCAGTCCACATGGCGGCGGAAGGCGGCCATGCCCATCAGGTCCATCACCAGCAGGATGGGCATCAGGATGGCCGCTGCCTGCGGTACCGTGACCGCCAGCGCCATCATGGGCACCGCCAGCGAGCCAAAGCCCGATCCGAAGCCGCTCTTGCTCATGCCCAGCAGCAGCACGGCCGGAATGGCCACCGCGTAGAAGGCAGGATCGGTGATCAGGGGGAGCGAGGTCATGGACAATGGTCGGGTGCCGAATGTTCAACTCTGGGGTGAGACCCTGCGCCTGCTGGTCGAGATCGCAGCCACCGCCGCGTTCGCGCTGTCGGGCATCCTGGAGGGCGCCCGCAAGCGGCTGGACGCGGTGGGCGTGTGCGTGGTGGGATTTCTGGCGGCGTTCGGGGGAGGCACGTTGCGCGATTTGCTGCTGGACCAGCGCCCCTTCTTCTGGGTCAGGCATGTCGAGCTGCTCTGGGGCGTGCTGGGTTTGTGTGTGCTGGCCATGTTCTTCTTGCGCAGCCGGCATTTTGCACCGACCGAGAAAGCCATCCAGTGGCCTGACGCGTTGGGCCTGGGTCTGTTTGCGGCCACCGGGGTGCACCAGTCCCTGATACTGGAACTGCCAGCCCTGGTTGCGGTGCTGATGGGCCTGATCACCGGCGTGTTCGGCGGCGTGCTGCGCGATGTCGTTTGCAACGAGATCCCCACCGCGTTCCACGACCACCGCCCCTACGCCCTGTGCGCCTTTGTCGGCGGCTGGGTCTATGTGGGTCTGTGGCAATTGGGCGCACCCGGCTGGGTGGCCCTGGTCGGGTGTGTGGCCATCACCGCCGGCTTGCGTGGACTGGCGCTGTGGCGCAACTGGCAGCTTCCTGCGTGGCGGACCTAGGGCCCCCACGCTGCGCCGCTGCGCGGGTCAGACCCGTTCCACGATCAGGGCGATGCCTTGCCCGACGCCGATGCACATGGTGCACAGGGCATAACGTCCGCCGGTGGCGTGCAGGCGGTTGACCGCCGTGGTGGCCAGGCGCGCACCGCTGGCGCCCAGCGGGTGGCCCAGCGCGATGGCGCCGCCCCAGGCGTTGACGCGTTCGTCATCGTCCTTCAGGCCCAGCATGCGCAGCACGGCCAGGCCCTGGGCAGCGAAGGCCTCGTTCAGCTCGATCACGTCCATCTGCTCCAGCTCCAGACCGGTGAGCGCGAGCACCTTCTCGGTGGCCGGTGCCGGGCCGATGCCCATCACACGCGGCGGGACACCGGCGGTGGCCATGCCGACGATACGCGCCTTCGGCGTCAGGCCGTTCCTGGCGGCTGTGGCCTCGTCGGCGAGCAGCAGGGCGCAGGCACCGTCGTTCACGCCGCTGGCGTTCCCGGCCGTCACCGAGCCATCGGGGCGGACCACGCCCTTGAGCCTGGCCAGTGCTTCCAGACTGGTCTCGCGCGGGTGCTCGTCGGTGTCGACGATGACCGGATCGCCCTTCTTCTGGGGAATGGTGACCGGACAGATCTCGCGCGCCAGATGACCGGCCCTGATGGCGGCCACCGCCTTGAGCTGGCTGGCCATCGCCATGCGGTCCTGGGCTTCGCGCTCGATCTTGTGATCCACCGCCACGTTCTCGGCTGTCTCGGGCATGGAGTCGACGCCGTACCTTTCCTTCATGAGCTTGTTGATGAAGCGCCAGCCGATGGTGGTGTCGTAGACCGCGTTGGCACGGGAGAAGGCACTCTCGGCCTTGGGCATGACAAAGGGCGCGCGGCTCATGCTCTCGACGCCACCGGCGATCATCAGTGTGGCCTCACCGGCCTTGATGGCGCGCGCCGCCGTGCCCACCGCGTCCAGTCCCGAGCCGCACAGGCGGTTGATGGTGGCGCCGGGCACCTCGTGCGGCAGGCCCGCCAGCAGGCTGCTCATGTGGGCCACATTGCGGTTGTCTTCACCGGCCTGGTTGGCGCAGCCGTAGATGACGTCGGTGACGGCGGCCCAGTCGACACCCGGGTTGCGCGCCATCAGGGCCTTCAGGGGCACGGCGCCCAGGTCGTCGGTACGCACCGAGGACAGCGCCCCCCCGTAGCGGCCGATGGGTGTGCGGATGGCGTCGCAGATGAAAGCTTGGGTCATGGAAGGTCTCCGTTATGGATTCGAATTCGGTGCACCGGCAGGCGCTTGCACTGAACGGCGGGACTGGCGTCCAAAACATGCAGGATAATGCATTTATGTTCAACCCATCCCAAGCCGATGTCCGGCGATTCTTTTGCGGCGTGTTTGAAAAGCACCGCCAGGGCCAGCCGATGGAGGCGATCGAGACCTTGGCAGCCCAATGGATGGCCGAGCACCCCGAGCACCACCCCGAATTCGGCGATGTCGACGCCGCCCTGGCGCGCATGGGCGAGCAGAACGGTTCAGGCGCCAACCCGTTCCTGCACCTGTCGATGCACCTGTCGATCAGCGAACAGTGCAGCATCGACCAGCCCCCCGGCATACGCCAGGCGGTGGAACTGCTGGCGGCCCGGCGCGGCGACCTGCATGCGGCCCACCACGAGGTGATGGAATGCCTGGGCCAGATGATCTGGGACAGCCAGCGCGCCGGCCGCCCACCCGACGGCCAGGCCTACATCGAAGCCGTGCGCCAGCGAGCGACCAAGGACTGACGTCCAGCCCTGAAACAAAAAAAGACACCCGCCGAAACAGGTGCCTTGATGAAGAGGCACCATGGAACCGGCTCAGCCGGCCCAGAGGTGCCGTTCCCCTCCAAGCGCCGCCATGCGGCGCGCCAGAGAGGGGGAGCCGCGTCAGCGGCGCAGGGGGGCGTTACCGAAACCTCGACTGCGGCACGGTGCGCAGTTCGCCCTCGACGGTGGACAGGTAGCGGGCCATCTGGCGCATCTCTGCGGGCGTGAACTGCTTGGCAAT
>JALOSN010000353.1 GCA_025458415.1 Hydrogenophaga sp. | reverse complement strand
TTCGAGGGAAAACCCCAGCGGAGGGTTGGAACCCCATTCCTACAATGCCCGTTGACTGAAGCAGTCAGCTGCGCGGGCAACCGCGCAGGTATGTCCCAATTCCAACCACGGAGTCAATCGATATGGATCGTCGTTCACTCATCAAGCACGCCGGTATTGCCGGTGTGCTGACCGCCGGAATTGCACCTGCGGTGCATGCCCAGGCCACCATCCGCTGGCGCCTGGCTTCCAGCTTCCCCAAGGCGCTTGACACCATCTACGGCGCTGCCGACGTGTTCGCCAAGAAGGTTGGTGAAATGTCCGGCGGCAAGTTCACGGTGTCGGTGCACCCCGGTGGTGAGCTCATGCCCGCGTTCGGCGTGGTGGACGGTGTGCAGCAGGGCACGGTGGAGATGGCCCACACCGCACCGTACTACTTCTTCGGCAAGGACGACACCTTTGCCCTGGGCACGGCGATCCCCTTCGGTCTCAACAGCCGCCAGCTCACCGCCTGGTACTACGACGGCAACGGCCTCACGCTGTTCCGCGAGTTCTACGACAAGTACAACATCGTGAACTTCCCTGGCGGCAACACCGGTTCGCAGATGGGTGGCTGGTACCGCTCAGAAATCAAGACTGCAGCCGACATCAAGGGCCTGAAGATGCGCATCGGCGGCTTCGCCGGCAAGGTGCTCACCCGCATGGGTGGCGTGCCGCAGAATATTCCGGGCGGCGAGATTTACCAGGCGCTGGAAAAGGGCACCATCGACGCCACCGAGTGGGTGGGACCGTACGACGACGAAAAGCTGGGCTTCCAGAAGGTTGCCAAGAACTACTACTACCCGGGCTGGTGGGAAGGCGGCGCCCAGCTGGACTTCTACATCAACAAAGCAGCCTACAACGGCCTGTCTGCCGAGTACAAGGCCATCGTCGAGTGCGCGGCTTCTCACGCCCACACCACCATGCAGGCCATGTATGACGCGCGCAACCCGGCAGCGCTCAAGCGTCTGGTGGCCGGTGGCGCCAAGGTGCTGCCGTTCCCGAAGGCTGTGATGGACGAGGCCTTCAAGCAGTCGATGTCTCTGTACACCGAACTCAACGACACCAACCCAGCCTGGAAGAAGATCTACACGGACTACTCCAACTTCCGCAAGGATCAGAACCTCTGGTTCCGATTCACCGAGGCACAGTTCGACCGCTACATGCAGTCCGCCAGCCTCTGATCGCCCCCGGCGTTCTGCAAAAAACCCCGCGCTCGCGGGGTTTTTTGCACGGGCGCCTCTCACTTTCTTTGGTCATGACGCCACCGCGTCGTCAGCCAGATTTCAGTCCCTGCCGCTGTCTTCACCGTAGACTGCCGAGTCCCCACAAGCCCTTGCATCCCAAGGACCACCATGCCGATACTGTTACGACTTTCACGACTCATCGATGCGTTCAGTGACCTGATAGGCAAAGGAGCCATGTGGCTCATTCTTGCCGCCACGCTCATCAGCGCCGGCAATGCCATCGTCCGCAAGACCCTGGGCGTCAGTTCCAACGCGTGGCTCGAAGTGCAGTGGTACCTTTTTGCGGCCGTGTTCATGCTGGGCGGCGGTTACGCGTTCCTGCGCAACGCCCATGTGCGCATTGACTTCATCTCTGGAAAGTTCAGCGCCCGCACCCGCAACTGGATCGATGTGGGTGGCATCGTCGTGTTTCTGTTCCCGCTCTGCTACATGATGGCCACCCTGGGCTGGCCCGTGTTCCACAACGCCTGGGTGTCGGGCGAAATGTCGTCCAATGCAGGCGGCCTGATCCGTTGGCCTGTCTATTTTCTGATTCCGCTGGGCTTCGCTTTCCTGTTCCTGCAGGGCTTGTCAGAGCTGATCAAGCGCCTTGCATTTCTCACCGGTCATGGCCCCGATGTGCTCAGCCACACCGGCCCCAGTGAAGCCGAACTGCTGGCACAAGAACTTGCAGCCCAGGAAAAAGCAGCCCAGGAACAAGCCCGCGCGGCGGGAGCCAAGCCATGATCGAATTCCTCACCCAGAACTTTGTCCCGGTCATGTTTGCCGGGCTGTTGGTCTTCCTGCTCGCCGGCTTTCCCGTGGCGTTCTCGCTCTCGGCCACCGGCCTGTTCTTCGGCTTCATCGGCATGGAGCTCGGACTGTTCCCGGTCAACTTGTTCCAGGCCCTGCCACTGCGCGTCATTGGCATCATGCAGAACGATACGCTGCTGGCCATCCCCTTCTTCACCTTGATGGGCATCATCCTGGAGCGCAGCCGCATGGCGGAAGACCTGCTCTCCACCATCGCCCAGGTATTTGGCCCGGTGCGGGGCGGTTTGGCGGTGGCCGTGGTGCTGGTGGGTGCGCTGCTGGCGGCCACTACCGGTGTGGTGGCGGCAGCCGTCATCTCCATGGGCCTCATTTCGCTGCCCATCATGCTGCGCTACGGCTATAACCGAACCATCGCGATGGGCACCATCACGGCTTCGGGCACGCTGGCGCAGGCCTTGCCGCCGTCGCTGGTGCTGATCGTGCTGGCCGACCAGCTCGGCCGCTCTGTGGGTGACATGTATGCCGGCGCCCTGATTCCGGGTCTGATGCTGGTGGGCCTGTACCTGCTCTTCATTGCGGCGGTGGCGATCTTTCTGCCCAAATGGGTGCCTGCCCTGCCCAAGGAGGCGCGCATCTACACCGAACCGAGCGGCGCATCGGGTCACAAGTCGCTGATTGCCCTGCTGGCCATCTGTGGCGGTGTGAGCTGGCTGTGGGGCATGAACCACGAGGCCATCATCAACCCCATGATCGGGCGCGAGATGCCTCCCGGTGGGGACGAGGTGTTGATCATGTCGATCACGGTCGGCTCCTTCCTGGCCCTGGCCCTGGCCCTGATCAACCGGCTGTTCAAGCTGGGTCTGCTGTCCCGGCTGGCCGAACAGGTCACGTTCGTGCTGATCCCGCCGCTG
>JALOSN010000352.1 GCA_025458415.1 Hydrogenophaga sp. | reverse complement strand
TCACCCACCCGGTTCACCAGGAAGGCCTTCATGTTGGCGAAGATGGCGGTCGGCTTGTTGAACCAGAAGCCGATCAGCAGGTAGGACACCAGGCCCACCGCCTCCCAGCCAAAGAACAGCTGCAGCAGGTTGTTGCTCATCACCAGCATCAGCATCGAGAAGGTGAAGAGCGAGATGTAGGCGAAGAAGCGGTTGTAGCCGGCGTCCTCTTCCATGTAGCCGATGGTGTAGATGTGCACCATCAGCGACACGAAGGTCACCACGCACATCATCATGGCCTCGTTGAAGCGGGCGCCACCGATGACGTCCTTGAGCGTCATGGCCGACAGGATGAAGGCCACCAGCACGCCCAGGATGGTGAAGGTGTGCGAGGCGCGTCGACCGATGACATTGCCGCCGAAGGTCGTGCCCAGGATGCCGGCCAGTGCCGAGCCCACCAGGGGCGCCAGCGGAACGGCCAGCAGGGTGCTTGCAGAGAGGGTTGTGCTCATCTTCTTGCCTGTTCTTTTTGGGCCTCAACCCTTGAGCGTGCTCAGTTCCTCGACACTGATGGTCGACCGGTTGCGGAACAGCAGCACCAGGATCGCCAGACCGATCGCCGATTCGGCGGCGGCCACGGTCAGGATGAAGAACACGAACACCTGGCCATGCATGTCACCCAGGTAGTGCGAGAAGGCAACGAAGTTCATGTTGACCGCCAGCAGCATGAGCTCGATGGCCATCAGCAGCACGATCAGGTTCTTGCGGTTGAGGAAGATGCCGATCACCGACAGCGCGAAAAGGATGGCGCCGACGGCCAGAAAGTGTCCAAGTGTCACGCTCATGCCTTACCCTCCTCCGGGGTCTGGGCCGCTTCGGCGGCCTTCTGGGTGGCGGCCATCGGAACCACCACGAGTCGGTCACTGGCCTTCACATGCACCTGCAAGCCAGGGTTGATGGCCTTGCTGTCCTTGCGGCGACGCAGCGTCAGGGCGATGGCGGCCACCATGGCCACCAGAAGGATGACGGCGGCCACCTCGATGGGGTAGAGGTACTCCGTGTACAGCAACTGCCCAAGCGCGGCGGTGTTGGACGGCGCATCGGCTGCCATTTCGGGTGCCTGCAGGGCGATGTTGGGGAATCCGATCCAGAGCACCGCAATCAGCTCGGCGGCGACCAATGCCCCCAGCACGGCGGCCACCGGAAAATGTTGCCAGAATGACCAGCGATCACCCTCGAACTTGATGTCCAGCATCATCACCACGAACAGGAACAGGACCATCACTGCCCCCAGGTACACGAGCACCAGGGTCAGCCCCAGGAACTCGGCCTTGAGCAGCAGCCACAGGGCCGCTGCCTGCGAAAAGGCCAGCATCAGGTAGAGGGCCGCATGCACGGTGTTGCGCGCGGTGATGACGCGAAAGGCTGCAAACAGCAGCACCGCGGCAAACAGATAGAAGAAGCCGGTGGTGAAGTCCATGGGAATCCGTGCGGTGGCGTGGGTCGGCGGGTCCGGCGGGCGCTCAGCGGTACTTGGCGTCGGCCGCCTTGGCCGCCGCGATTTCGCTTTCGTAGCGGTCACCCACGGCCAGCAGCATGTCCTTGGTGAAGTACAGGTCGCCGCGCTTTTCGCCGTGGTATTCGAGGATGTGGGTCTCGACGATCGCGTCCACCGGGCAGGCCTCTTCGCAGAAGCCGCAGAAGATGCACTTGGTCAGGTCGATGTCGTAACGGGTGGTGCGGCGCGTCCCGTCCTCGCGTTCGCCGGCCTCGATGGTGATGGCCATGGCGGGACAGACGGCTTCGCAGAGTTTGCAGGCAATGCAGCGTTCCTCGCCGTTCTCGTAGCGGCGCTGGGCATGCAGGCCCCGAAAGCGCGGTGACAGCGGCGTCTTTTCTTCGGGGAACTGAACCGTCACCTTTCTGCGCAAGGCATAGCGGCCTGTCAGGGCCATGCCCTTGAACAACTCGACGAGCAGGAAGCTCTTGAAAAAGTCACGCAGGGAGAACGGAGCAACGGCGGTATGGGACATGCTCATGGCATCCTCACTTCCAGATGTTCCAGGAGGTCTGCATCAGACCGCCGACCAGCAGCAGCCAGATGAGGGTCACAGGGATGAAGATCTTCCAGCCCAGACGCATGATCTGGTCGTAGCGGAAACGCGGGAAGGTGGCGCGGATCCAGATGAACAGCGACACCACGAAGAAGGTCTTGATGCCCAGCCAGATCCAGCCCGGGATCCAGTTGAACAGTGCGCTGTCCACCGGTGGCAGCCAGCCCCCCAGAAACATCAGCACGGCCAGGATGGACACCAGCCACATGCTCGCGTACTCGGCCAGGAAGAAGATGGCAAATCCCATGCCCGAATACTCGACCATGTGACCGGCCACGATCTCGGCCTCGCCTTCGACCACGTCGAAGGGGTGTCGGTTGGTTTCGGCCACGCCGGAGATCAGGTAGACCAGAAAGATGGGCAACAGGGGCAGCCAGTTCCAGGACAGGAAGTTCAGACCCATGTCGGCGCCCATGCCCCTCGCCTGCGAAGCGACGATCTCGCCCAGATGCAGGCTGCCGGCGGTCATGACCACCACCAGGAAGCAGAAGCCGATCGCGATCTCGTAGCTCACCATCTGCGCCGATGCGCGCAAGGCGCCCAGGAAAGCGTACTTCGAGTTCGACGCCCAGCCGGCGATGATCACGCCGTACACTTCGATCGAGGTGATGGCCAGAATCGACGCCCAGCCGGCGATGATCACGCCGTACACTTCGATCGAGGTGATGGCCAGAATGACCAGCAGACCGGCGTTCACGTTCGCGATCACGGCCTCGGGTCCGAAGGGAACGGCCACCCAGGCGGCCAGGGCCGGCATGATCGCCATGATCGGACCCAGGCGGAACAGCCCGCGGCTGGCGGCTGTGGGGTTGATCAGTTCCTTGGTCAGCAGCTTGACCGCATCCGCGATGGGTTGCAGCAGACCGAAGGGGCCCACGCGGTTCGGACCGATGCGCACCTGCATGAAACCCAGCAGCTTGCGCTCCCAGAGCGTGAGGTAGGCCACGGCACCCATCAGCGGTGCCAGCACCGCCACGATCTTGATCAGGCCCCAGATGACGGGCCAGGCGGCAGTGGTCCACCACGCGGCATTGATCAGGCCCAGACCGCCGTTGTAGAAGGCATCAATCATGCGTTCGCTCCTTCGCTGTCCAGCGCCACCTGAGCGTCGCGCGTCTGCTGCAGCGCCGGCGCACGCCGCACCAGCCCGTCCAGCTGGTAGATCGCGGACACGCAGGGAAGCACCCGCGCCGGCGTGAGGTCGGCACCGGCCGGACCCACACCGGCGTCCGCATTGGAAAGCCGGGTGGCATCGACCAGCTCGCCGGAGGCCACACCGGGCAAGGCACTGGACAGCACCACCTGCGACGATTCGGCGTCGAAACCGGGCAGACCGAGCAGGTTGCCCAGCACCCGCAGCACCTTCCAGCCGGGGCGCGTTTCACCCAGCGGACGAACCACCGCATGGAAACCCTGCAACCGCCCTTCGGCGTTGACGAAGGAACCCGAGGTCTCGGTGAACGGCGCGATGGGCAGCAGGACGTCGCTGATGTCCATGTTGGCCTTGAAGGGACTGAGCGTGACGACCATGCCCGCTCCCTGCAGCCCCGACGCACCGGCTGCGCTGTCGTGAGCGGGCTCGGTGTTGAGCAGGATGGCTGCCTTGAGTGCACCACCCAGCATGGCCGATGCTGTCAATCCACCCGGGCCCGGCAGCGCCCCCACCAGCTGGGCACCGACCGTGTTGGCCGCTTCGGTGAGGTACCCCACCGTGGCACCGGTCTGCTGGCCAATCCAGTTGGCCACACTCAGCAGGCTCGACGCCTTCTCGTGGTGAGCGGCCGCGTTGCCCAGCAGGATGGCTTTGTGTTCACCACCGAGCAAGGCGCGCGCGATGGCCCGGTTGGCGTCGTTGACCTCGCCGGCCACCGGGGTCTGTACCCCGGTTTCGGCTGCAACCGCGGCCGCCACGCCAGCCAGGGCTGAAACCCAGACGCTGGCATCGGCCTGCACCGAACCGGCCAGCGGCATGGCCCAGTCCTCGCTGCGGTCGGTAATGCGGAACAGCTGGCCGCCGTGGCGCACAGACTGGCGGATGCGCTGGGCGAACAGCGGGTGGTCCTTGCGCAGGCTGGAACCCACCACCAGCACCCGCTGCAGGGTCGACAGCGAGGCCACCGACCTGCCCAGCCAGCGAGCCTTGCCACCGGACAGCGCATTGTCGAACGCGGTGTGGCGCAGGCGGCTGTCGATGTTCTCGCTGCCCAGGCTGCGGACCAGCGCACCGGCCAGGAACAGTTCTTCCACCGAGCTGTGGGGGCTGGCCAGCAGACCGATGGTCCTGGCGCCGTGTTCCGCCTTGACCTGCCGGAGTCCGTTGGCCACGTATTCAAGCGCGGTCTGCCAGTCGACGGTCTTCCACTCGCCGCCCTGCTTGAGCATGGGCTGGGTCAGGCGCTCGTCACTGTTGAGGGCCTCATAGGAGAATCGGTCGCGATCGGCGATCCAGCACTCATTGACGGCCTCGTTCTCCAGTGGCACCACGCGCATGACGCGGTGGTTCTTGACCTGGACGATCAGGTTGGCACCGGTGGAGTCGTGCGGGCTGACGCTCTTGCGTCGCGAGAGTTCCCAGGTGCGCGCCTGGTAACGGAAGGGCTTGCTGGTGAGTGCGCCCACGGGACAGATGTCGATCATGTTGCCCGACAGCTCGGAATCCACTGAAGCACCGACAAAGGACTCGATCTCGGCGTGTTCGCCGCGGTGCGACATGCCCAGCTCCATGACGCCCGCGACCTCCTGGCCGAAGCGCACGCAACGGGTGCAGTGGATGCAGCGGCTCATCTCCTCCATGGAAATCAGCGGGCCCACGTTCTTGTGGAACACCACACGCTTTTCTTCCTGGTAGCGCGAGGCACCGCCTCCGTAGCCGACCGCCAGGTCCTGCAACTGGCACTCACCCCCCTGGTCGCAGATCGGGCAGTCCAGCGGATGATTGATGAGCAGGAACTCCATCACCGACTGTTGCGCCTTGATCGCCTTGTCGCTCTTGGTGCGCACGATCATGCCCTGGGTCACGGGCGTGGCGCAGGCCGGCATGGGCTTGGGGGCCTTTTCCACGTCGACCAGACACATACGGCAGTTGGCCGCAATGGACAGCTTTTTGTGGTAGCAGAAGTGGGGGATGTAGGTACCGGCCTTTTCCGCGGCATGCATCACCATGCTGCCGGCGGGCACTTCGACCTTCTGGCCGTCGAGTTCGATTTCAACCATGACGTGTTCCGATATCAGACGGAGGCTGCGGTGTCGGCCTTGATCATGGCCGCGAACTCATGCCGGAAATGCTTGAGCATGGCGCGCACCGGCATGGCCGCTGCGTCACCCAGCGCACAGATGGTGCGGCCCATGATGTTGCCCGCCACGGGGTGCACTGGCCGCAGGACTCGTGCATGTAGAAATAGGACAGGCGCTTGAGCGACTCGACCATGCAGCGGCTGTCGTCCATGACGATGACCGCGCCCGAACCCAGCATCGACCCCGCCTTGGAGATCGAGTCGTAGTCCATGGTGCATGCCATCATGATGTGGGCCGGCAGCACGGGCGCCGACGACCCGCCAGGGATCACGGCCTTGAGCTGGCGGCCGGTGCGCACGCCCCCGGCCAGTTCGAGCAGCTTGGCGAACGGGGTGCCCATGGGCACCTCGTAGTTGCCCGGCAGGTTCACATCGCCGCTGACGGAATAGATCTTCGTGCCACCGTTGTTCGGCTTGCCCACTTCCAGGTAGGCCTGACCACCGTTGCGGATGATCCAGGGCACCGCGGCAAAGGTCTCGGTGTTGTTGATGGTGGTCGGCTTGCCATACAGGCCAAAGCTGGCCGGAAACGGCGGCTTGAACCGGGGCTGGCCTTTCTTGCCCTCGAGCGATTCGAGCAGCGCGGTCTCTTCGCCGCAGATGTAGGCGCCGAAGCCGTGGAAGGCATGCAGCTGGAACGAGAAGTTCGAACCGAGGATGCCCTGGCCCAGCAAACCCGCAGCACGGGCTTCTTCCAGCGCAGCTTCGAAACGCTCGTAGACCTCGAAGATCTCGCCGTGGATGTAGTTGTAGCCGACGCTGATGCCCATGGCGTAAGCCGCGATCGCCATGCCTTCGATGACGATGTGCGGGTTGTACATCAGGATGTCGCGGTCCTTGCAGGTGCCGGGTTCGCCCTCGTCGGAGTTGCATACCAGGTACTTCTGGCCCGGGAACTGGCGCGGCATGAAGCTCCATTTCAGGCCGGTCGGAAAACCGGCGCCTCCGCGTCCGCGCAGCGCCGACTCCTTGACCGCCGCGATCACCTCGTCCTGTGTCATGCCGGGGCCGCCGTCCTGGCCAAGGATGCGGCGCAGCGCCTGGTAGCCACCGCGCGCCTCGTAGTCCTTGAGCGACCAGTTGTTGCCGTTCAATCCGGCGTAGATCTGCGGATCGATATGGCGGTCGTGGAAGCAGGTCTGCACGCCGGTGGCGCGGAACTGCGAAATCACCTGCTGTGCGTTCATGCCTGACCCTCCGCGGCCTTGAGGCCGTCGACCAGCTGGTCCAGCTTGTCGTGGCTCATGAAGCTGCACATGTTGCGGTCATTGACCAGCATCACCGGGGCATCGGCGCAGGCGCCCAGGCACTCGCATTGCTGCAGCGTGAACATGCCATCAGCCGTGGTGCCACCCATCTCGACACCGAGCTTTCGGGCCAGGTGGGCCAGCGCCTCGTTGCCGCCGCGCAGCTGGCACGGCAGGTTGGTGCAGACGTTGAGCTTGTACTTGCCCACCGGCTGCTGGTTGTACATGTTGTAGAAGGTGGTGACCTCGTGCACCGCCATGGGCGCCATGCCCAGGTAGTCGGCCACCGCCAGCTCGGCCTCTCGGCTGACCCAGCCCTGCTCATGCTGCACGATGGACAGGCAGGCCATGACGGCCGACTGCGCCTGCTCGCTGGGGTACTTGGCAACCTCGCGCGCAAAACGGGTTCGCGTGGCGTCCGACAACGCCATGGGCTTCACAGGCCCGGTGGAAGGGGAGGCTTGACTCATCGGTCGATCTCTCCGAAAACGATGTCCATGGTGCCGATGATGGCCACGGCGTCGGCCAGCATGTGACCGCGGGCCATCTCGTCCAGCGTGGCCAGGTGGGCAAAACCGGGCGCCCGGATCTTCAGGCGGTAAGGTTTGTTGGCACCATCGCTGACGAGATAGATGCCGAACTCGCCCTTGGGGTGCTCGACAGCGGCATAAGCCTCGCCTTCGGGCACGTGGAAACCTTCGGTGAAGAGCTTGAAATGGTGGATCAGCTCTTCCATGCTTGACTTCATGGCCTCACGCGACGGTGGGGCGACCTTGTGGTTGTCGGTGATGACCGGGCCCGGGTTGGCCCTGAGCCACTGCACGCACTGCTGGATGATGCGGTTGGACTGCTTCATCTCTTCCATGCGGACAAGGTAGCGGTCGTAGGTGTCACCGGTCCTGCCGACAGGGATGTCGAAATCCAGCCGGTCATAGACATCGTACGGCTGCTTCTTGCGCAGGTCCCACGCAATCCCCGAGCCGCGCAGCATGGGACCCGTCATGCCCAGGTTGAGGGCACGCTCGGGCGGGACCACCCCGATGCCCACGGTGCGCTGCTTCCAGATGCGGTTGTCGGTCAGCAGCGTGTGGTATTCCTCCAGGTACCTGGGGAAACGCTGTGTGAAGTCGTCGATGAAGTCCAGCAGGGAGCCCTGGCGGTTCCTGTTCATCTCCTCCATCGCACGCGCATTGCGGATCTTGCTGTGCTTGTACTGCGGCATGCTGTCCGGCAGGTCGCGGTAGACACCGCCCGGACGGAAGTAGGCCGCGTGCATCCGGGCACCCGAGACCGCCTCGTACATGTCGAACAGGTCTTCGCGTTCGCGGAAGGCATAGATCAGGATGGTCGAACTGCCGCAGTCGTTGCCGTGCGAGCCCAGCCACATCAGGTGGTTGAGCAGGCGGGTGATCTCGCTGAACATCACACGGATGTACTGCGCGCGGATCGGCACCTCGATGCCCAGCAGCTTCTCGATGGCCAGGCAGTAGGCGTGTTCGTTGCACATCATGGACACATAGTCCAGCCGGTCCATGTAGGGCAGGGACTGGATGAAGGTCTTGTGCTCGGCCAGCTTCTCGGTGGCACGGTGCAACAACCCGATGTGCGGATCGGCGCGTTGCACGACCTCGCCGTCCAGCTCCAGCACCAGGCGCAGCACGCCGTGGGCCGCCGGGTGCTGCGGACCGAAGTTCAGGGTGTAGTTCTTGATTTCAGCCATGTGGATGTCCGCCTCGGGCGCG
>JALOSN010000351.1 GCA_025458415.1 Hydrogenophaga sp. | reverse complement strand
CCGGTGTGGGCCCGGACACCGCTCGCCGCCTGCTGGCCGCGTTCGGTCCCCCCGAGGCGGTTCTGGCCCAGGCACCCGGTGCCTGGCGTGCCCTGGTCAATGCGCGTGTGGCCCAGGCCTTGTCCGAGCCGCCCCCCGACCTCGCCCTGCACCTGGAGCGGGCGCAATCGTGGCTGTCCGCTGCGCCCGATCACCATGTGCTGAGCTTTGCCGACGCGGACTTCCCGGCCGAGTTGCTGCAAATGGCCGATCCGCCGGTGTTGCTGTGGGTGCAGGGTGACCTGCGGACCTTGCAGCATCCGGTCCGGCTGGCCATGGTCGGCTCGCGCAACCCCACGCCGCAGGGGCAGGCCAACGCGCAACAGTTTGCGCGCGCGCTGGCCGAGGCCGGCGTCTGCGTGGTGTCGGGTCTGGCGGCGGGGGTCGATGGCGCGGCCCATGAGGGTGCGCTGCAGGGTGGCGGCCCGACCATTGCCGTGGTGGGTACCGGGCCGGACATCGTCTACCCCCGCCGCCACACCGAGCTGGCTCGGCGCGTTGCCGCCAACGGCTGCCTGGTGAGCGAATACCTGCCCGGGACCGGTCCGCACCAGTCCCATTTTCCCCGCCGCAACCGGTTGATTGCCGGTCTGTCGCAGGGCACGCTGGTGGTCGAGGCCGCGGTGCAGTCGGGCTCGCTCATCACCGCGCGGCTGGCCGCCGAGCAGGGCCGTGAGGTGTTCGCCATACCGGGTTCCATCCACTCGCCCCAGGCCCGCGGTTGCCATGCCCTGATCCGCCAGGGCGCCAAGCTGGTCGAGTCGGCGCAGGACATCCTGGAAGACCTGCGGCTGGTGTCACCGGTCCAGTCGGGTGCAACGCCGGTCGCGGCCGATGCGGCCGAGGCCGGTGACGACGAAGCCGGCTTGCTGGAGGCCATGGGGTTTGACCCGGTCAGCTTTGACGCCCTGCAGGCCCGCACCGGCATCGACACGCCCACGCTGCAGGCCCGCCTGCTGGAGCTGGAACTGGACGGCCAGGTGGCCCGCCTGCCCGGCGGCCTGCTGCAGCGACTGGGTGCTGCCTAGGGTGTGCCGGTTCAGCTGAGCAGCCGCTCCGGGTTGGCGTCCAGCTTGGCCAGCGCATCGCGCGTGGCCCGCACGGTCAGGGCCTCTTCTTCGGCCGGCAGCAACAGACCGGCCTGCAGATAGGCGGCCACCCGGACCACGGGCATCAGGAAGCAGCGACCGGAACTGGTCACAAACAGGAACAGCTGTCCGCGCTCGCTGCGCCAGGCCAGCTGCACGGTGTTGAGCTTGGCGTTGTGGTCCAGGGTGAACCAGCTGCCCACCTGCAGCTCGACCGCCCAGGCCCGCATGGCCTCGTTGGGCTGGCTGCCACCCTGGCGGATGACCTCGATGTTGCTGGCGTCCACGCCGGTGATCATCTCGATGCTCTCGTCATCCAGGTCCAGGTCGCCGACATTGCTGTCGGGCAGGAAGTCCTCCAGATTGGCCAGGCGCTTGGCCAGGCGATCCAGGCTCTCCTGGGGAATCTCCTCGGTGCGCGACATGAAGGCATCGGCCAGGGTGTCACTGACCGACTTGATGTGCTGGTCCTGCAGCGCGGGCGGGTAGCCCAGCAGACCCATGCCGTGGCGCAGGCGCTGCAGGATGGCGGGCAGCTGCTGGATGACGCGGGCCCGGTCGGCCCGGCTGGGTTTGGCGCTGGCGGCCCACAGCAGGTCGGAGGCCACCTGCTTGAGGGTGGCGGTTTCCTCGTGCTTGAGCCCGTACTTGACGCTGGCCACGGCCAGCACCTCGACCCAGACCTTGAACAGGAAGTCGCGCACCTCGCTGCGCACCGGCATGTCGTCGAGCAGCTTGCGCAGCTCGATGGTGTACTGCACGGTCAGGGTTTCCTTCTGCTCGACCTGCTGGGCGACGCTGACGAACTTGCTGGTGGCGGCGTTCTGTTCGCTCAGGTAGGTGGACAGGAATTTCTGGAATTCGTCGTAGACCAGCTGGAACACGCGCCGGCCGGTTTCGGGGTATTGCTCGATCACCTGCACCACGCGCTTGATTTCGGCTTCCAGCGCGGCCGAGGTGACATCGGTCTCGAAGCCCAGCACGACCGAGCCCATGCGGTCGATCAGGCGCCGGGCCGGGTGCTGCAGGGCGCTGAAGAATTCGGGTTCGGCCAGCGCCACGCGCAGCACCGGGATCTGCAGGCGGGCAAACCATACGCGCACGCTGGGCGGGATGCGCTCTTCGGCCAGGATGCTCTGGAACATCAGGGCCACGACCTCGATGGTGGCCTTCTCGCTCGGGGTTTCGGCCGCCTGCTTGAGTTCGGTGGTGCGTTCGCGCAGCGCCTGCGCGGCCCGTTGCACATGACTGGCATCGATCAGGGGGATGCCGCTGGCACTGCCGCCGCTGAGGGGGCCTCCGACGTCGGTGCGCACCACCGGGGCGATGCGCTGGATGGCTTGCTGCAGGGGGGCCGAAGGCTCCAGGATCTGGGTGGCCTCAAAGTCCTCGCCGACGCGGTCGAGCAGCAGGCGCTTGAGCCGGCCCATGACGCCCTGGGCGCGCTGGCGTGCGCGCGCCAGCGGCGAGGTGCCGGTCATCATGCGGGTTTCGTCGTGCACGCCAAAACCTGCCCGGCGCAGCGAGGACGGGGCGCTGCCCAGGTTGGACGACACGTCTCCGATGCGGCTGGCGGCCTCCGAGCCGCCGCCACCAGCGGAACCCCGTCCGCCACCGCCCGCACCAGCGCCAGCTCCACCGCCTCCACCTGCCGCCGTACCGCCCGTGCGCTCGGCTCCGGGCGGGTTGTCACGCAGGTCGGCCGCGGTGCCGGTGCGGCTGCCGGGGGCCCGCTTGACCAGGGCATTCAGGTCGATTTCCTTCATCACACCGCTGTTGACGAGGAACTCGTTGGCGGCCTTGTAGGCCTCGTTGAAACGG
>JALOSN010000350.1 GCA_025458415.1 Hydrogenophaga sp. | reverse complement strand
TGGCCGGTGCCATGGCGGCCATCGCCGAGACCACGTACGTCTTCACCACAACCAAGCCATCCGCCAAGGCCCGTTACCTGCAGCGGTGCACCGTTGTGGCGGAGACAGTGGACCATCTGCAAGAAGGGCTGCAAGTGGGACGAGCGCGCGTGGTGGGGATCGAGTTTGCCCGCGAATGGGCCAACCGGCCAGCCAACCACGCCACCCCCTCCATGCTGGCGGATGCGGCGCGAAAACTCGGTCGCGCCGGCGGGTTCAAGACTCAGGTGCTCGGACCCAGCCAGGTGGAGGCACTCGGCATGGGCTCCTTCCTGGCCGTGGCCCGCGGATCGGCCCAGCCCCTGCGCTTCATCGTCATGGAGTACCAAGGGGCCACCAAGGGCGATGCACCGGTGGTGCTGGTCGGCAAGGGCATCACCTTCGATACCGGGGGCATCTCGATCAAGCCTGCCGCCGGCATGGATGAAATGAAGTTCGACATGGGCGGAGCGGCCAGCGTACTGGGCACCTTCGCGGCATTGGCCGAGTTGCGACCTCGACTCAACGTGGTTGGCCTTGTTCCCGCCTGTGAGAACATGCCCGACGGGCATGCCATCAAGCCCGGCGATGTGGTGACCAGCATGAGTGGTCAGACCATCGAGATCCTCAACACCGATGCCGAAGGTCGCCTCATTCTCTGTGATGCACTGAGCTATGCCGCCCGCTACAAGCCACGCAGCGTGATCGACATTGCCACGCTGACGGGCGCTTGCGTGATCGCGCTCGGAGGCGTTCGCTCCGGCCTGTTCAGCGCAGATGATGAACTGGCCCGGCATCTGCAGGAAGCCGGCGAGAACGCCCTGGATCCCTGCTGGCGAATGCCGCTGGATGAGGAGTACGCCGAAGGCCTCAAATCCAATTTTGCCGACATGGCCAATGTGGCCGGGCGCGAAGCCGGTGCGGTCACGGCGGCCAAGTTCCTGCAGAAGTTCACCAAGAGCCTTCGCTGGGCGCACCTGGATATCGCGGGAACTGCGTGGAAAACGGGGGCTGCCAAAGGCGCGACAGGCCGACCGGTGGCCCTGCTGCTCGAATACCTGCTGGCCGAGGCCGGGCGCGGTATGGCCAAGGCGCCCTCCCGCTCAGGGCGGGCCTCGTCTCGACGATGAGCGGACCAGGCGGGTCTCTGGCCCAGGTGGCCTTCCATATCAATGCAAGCGACAAGATCGAATACACGTGTCGCCTGCTCCGCAAGGCCTACCTCAAAGGGTCGCGTTGCCAGGTTCTGGCATCGCAAGACGATCTTCAGGCTCTCGACGCCGCGCTCTGGGTCCGGGCGGCGGGCGAATTTCTCGCCCACAGTACCGATGGCGATGCGCTGGCGGTGCGTGAGAGGTCTCTGCTGCACCTCGGACGCCTGGCCCCATCGGGGTTGCGGGTCCTGGTCATCCTGGGTGACGATGAGCCGCCTCTCGACATGGGCGACGTCGAACGGGTCATAGAAGTCGTCTCGACTCAGGAAGCCGACAAGGCGCGCGCGCGTTTGCGGTGGAAGGCGTACCGGTTACGGGGCATCGAGCCGGTCCGCCACGACCTGGCCTCCACCTAGGTATGCGGTACGGTCTGTCCGAAGGCCGATCAACCCGACTAATGGTGCATGCATGGAAGTGATGCATCCTCGGACAAACCCTTGCCTCATGGCCTGCACCGCGGCAGTGCACGGAATCGCGTCCGGTTTTCGGGTATCTTTATGGGTGTGGAGAAAAAAGTTCCCTCCGCGTCTCAACATCCATTCCTTTCCGAGGATTTTTATGCAACTGAACCTGAAACTTGCCGTCATCGCCGCGGCTGTTGCCCTGGCCGCCTGCGGCAAAAAAGAAGAGGCGGCACCTGCTGCCAGTTCTGCTCCTGCGGCAGCTCCCGCCCAGGTGATCAAGATCGGTCACGTTGGCCCCACCAGCGGCGCCATTGCACACCTCGGCAAAGACAACGAGAACGGCGCCCGCATGGCGATCGAGGAACTCAACGCAGCTGGTCTGACCATCGGTGGCGCTCCGGTGACATTTGAACTGCTGGCCGAAGACGACGCGGCAGACCCGCGTCAGGGCGTTGCCGCAGCGCAGAAGCTGATCGACGCCAAAGTGGCTGGCGTAATCGGTCACCTGAACTCCGGCACCACCATCCCGGCCTCGCAGCTGTACCACGACGCCGGCCTGCCCCAGATCTCCCCGTCGGCCACCAACCCCAAGTACACCCGTCAGGGCTTCCCCGGTGCATTCCGGATGGTGGCAGATGACGTCCATCTGGGCAGCACGCTGGGCAAGTACGCCGTTCAGACGCTGGGTGGCAAGAACATCGCCGTGATCGATGACCGCACCGCCTACGGCCAGGGCGTGGCCGACGAATTCGAGAAGGCTGTCGTGGCCGCTGGCGCCACCGTGGTCGGACGCGAGTTCACCAACGACAAGGCCACCGACTTCAACGCCATCCTGACCACCCTCAAGGCCAAGAACCCCGATGTGGTGTTCTTCGGGGGCATGGACGCCGTCGCCGGCCCCATGCTCAAGCAGATGAAGCAGCTGGGCATCAACGCCAAGTTCATGGGCGGCGACGGCATCTGCTCCGGCGAACTGCCCAAGCTGGCCGCCGAAGGCATGGCCGACGAGCAGGTCTACTGCGCCGAAGCCGGTGGTGTCGAAGGCGAAGAGAAGGCCGGCATGGACAAGTTCCGCGCTGACTTTGCAGCCAAGTTCGGCACCGAAGTTCAGGTGTACGCTCCGTACGTCTACGACGCTGTGAAGGTGATGGCCAACGCCATGGTGACGGCTGGTTCTGCTGACCCAGCTGCCTACCTGCCGGCCCTCAAGGCCACCAGCTACCCAGCTACCAGGGTGTCACCGGCAAGATCAGCTTCGACGAAAAGGGCGACATCAAGAACGGCGCCCTCACGCTCATGACCTACAAGGGTGGTGTGCGTACACCGATCGCCGTGATCCGCTGATTTTCGCGAGCGCTTGCCGCCCAGGCGGCAATGCGAAAAGGCCACCCAGGGGGTGGCCTTTTTTTTTTTGTTTTTGGGCGGACGCTCAGAGGGCTTCGCGCGCTGGCAGAAAAAAAACCACCCGCAGGTGGTTTTTCTGGCGGAGAGGGCGGGATTCGAACCCGCGGTGGGGATTAACCCACACACGCTTTCCAGGCGTGCGACTTAAACCGCTCATCCACCTCTCCGCGAAGCCTCTCATTGTAGCAGGGTCGCAAATCTGCCTTGAGGAAGGCCGAGGGTACCTCAGCCGGTGGTTGTCGATCCGGTGCGGCCGGTCCAGGCGTGCGCCTTGAGCACATCCAGAGACACATGCTCCAGTGCCGACGCGTGGGTGGCCTCCAGAACAACCGGCGGGGCAAAGCCTGCCTCCAGGGCCTCCAGCCACCGTCGAACACACAGGCACCATCGATCGCCGGGCTTCAGGCCGGCAAACCGCGAATCCGGGCGCGGCGTCGAAAGATCGTTGCCTCGACTGATCGAAAAGGCCAGGAAGTCCGCCGTGACCCGGGCACACACGACATGGGTGCCGTGGTCCGATGCGTCGGTCCGGCAGCAACCGTCACGAAAGAACCCGGTCAGCGGATCATAGGAGCAGGCCTGCAGAGGCCCGCCCAGCACATTGGATGCGTTCACCCCGAATCCCTCCGTTCAGTTGGGTTTGCTGGCCGTGATCATCTTCATGGCCGAACTGATCAAGGCGGAAACCTCGGTCATGTTGCTGGGCACCACCAGCGTGGTTGTGGCATCGCTGGCCAGCCTTCCGTAGGCATCCACGGCCCTTTCGGCCACTTTCAGCTGAACGGCCTGCTCGCCGCCAGGCTGGCGAATGGCCATCGCCACCCGTTCGATGGCCTGGGCGGTGGCGTCGGCAACGGCCTTGATGGCTTCAGCTTCACCCTGGGCCTTGTTGATCTCGGCCTGTTTCTCGCCTTCGGAGCGGGCGATGAACGCCTCCCGCTCGCCGGTGGCGATGTTGATCTGCTCCTGGCGCCGACCTTCCGAGGCCGCAATCAGCGCGCGCTTCTCGCGCTCTGCCGTGATCTGTGCCTGCATCGACCGGAGGATCTCGGCGGGTGGCGTCAGGTCCTTGATTTCGTAGCGCAGCACCTTGACGCCCCAGTTGAGTGCAGCCTCGTCGATGGCAGACACCACCTGCGCGTTGATCATTTCGCGCTCTTCGAAGGTCTTGTCCAGTTCGAGTCGGCCGATGACCGAACGAAGCGACGTCTGTGCCAGCTGCGTGATGGCGATGATGTAATTCGACGAACCGTAGCTGGCGCGCATCGGGTCGGTCACCTGAAAGTAAAGGATGCCGTCCACCTTGAGCTGGGTGTTGTCCCGCGTGATGCAGACCTGCTCAGGTACATCCAGCGGAATCTCCTTGAGGCTGTGCTTGTAGGCCACCTTGTCCACGAAAGGAACCAGAAAGTTCAGACCAGGCGCCAGTGTGGCCTGGTACTTGCCCAGCCGTTCGACAACCCAGGCGGTTTGCTGGGGCACCACCTTCACCGAGCGGATGATGAAGATGGCGGCA
>JALOSN010000349.1 GCA_025458415.1 Hydrogenophaga sp. | reverse complement strand
TGACACCATGACTGCATCGTTGTGACAGGGGCCATGGCCTTGCTCCGGTCGTGTCCGGTGCCCTCGGGGTACGTCTCAGAGCACCACCGGCTCCGGCTCCAGCCGGATGCCGAATCGCTCGTAGACGCTGGTCTGGATGGCCCTGGCCAGCGTCATGACCTCTCCACCGGTGCAGGGGTGCTCGGCATCCCCCCGGTTCACCAGCACCAGCGCCTGCTTTTCGTAGACGCCCGCGTGACCCAGGGTCTTGCCCTTCCAGCCGCAGGCGTCGATCAGCCAGCCTGCGGCCAGCTTGACCGTGCCGTCGGGCATGGGGTAGTGCACCACTCGGGGATCACGCGCGATGATGTCGGCGCACTGCTCGGGCGTCACCGTGGGGTTCTTGAAGAAACTGCCGGCGTTGCCGATCAGCGCCGGGTCCGGCAACTTGACCCGGCGGATCGCCACCACCCAGTCGAAAATCTGGCGCGCATCCGGTGCAAGGATGCCCGTCTCGGCCATCTTGCGCTCGAGGTCCAGGTAGCCCAGCACGGGCTTCCAGGGACGGGGCAGCCAGAAGCGGACCCTGGTGATCAGGGCACGACCGGCCAGGCCCATGCCTCGGTGGTCGGAGGGCGCGTGCTTGAACACCGAATCGCGGTAGCCGAACCCGCACTGGGCCGCGTCCAGCGTGAACGCCCGCCCGCTGTCAAGGTCGATGGCGTCGAGGGAATGGAACCGGTCCTGCAGCTCCACACCATAGGCGCCGATGTTCTGCACCGGCGCAGCGCCCACCGTGCCCGGAATGAGGGCCAGGTTCTCCAGGCCGGGCCATCCCTGGTCCAGCGTCCACGCCACGAAGTCGTGCCAGTTCTCGCCGGCACCGGCTTCGACCAGCCAGCCGCGGCCGGATTCTTCGACCAGGCATCGCCCCGGGATCTCCACCTTGAGAACCAGCCCGGCCACATCGCGGGTGATCACCAGGTTGCTGCCACCGCCCAGCACAAAATGGGGCGAGTGGCCCCACTCGGGCTGTGCCATCAGGCCGAGCAGGTCCGAGGGATGGCCGATCCGTGCCAGCCGCTCGGCGCGCGCAGCGATGCCGAAGCTGTTGTACGGCTGGAGTGGGACCTGTTTCTCGACTAACATGGCCGGATTGTCTCATTCACCTTTTTCCTGATCACGCCACATGCCCTCTTTTGACACCAAACTCGAGGCCGATTTCGTCGAAGTGAAGAATGCGGTGGAAAACACCGCCAAGGAAATCGGCACCCGCTTCGACTTCAAGGGAACCAGCGCCGGCATCGAACTCAAGGACAAGGAAATCACCCTGTTTGGCGACGCCGATTTTCAGCTCCAGCAAGTCGAGGACATCCTTCGCAACAAGCTGACCAAGCGCAGCGTGGATGTGCGCTTCCTGGATGTCGGCAAGATAGAAAAGGTGGGCGGCGACAAGGTCAAGCAGGTCGTCAAGGTGCGCAACGGCATCGCCGGCGAAGACGCCAAGAAGATCCAGCAGGCGATCAAAAACAGCAAGATGAAGGTGCAAGCCGCCATCCAGGGTGACACGGTGCGGGTCAGCGGCGCCAAGCGCGATGATCTGCAGGCGGCGATGGCGCTGATCCGCGGCGAAATGAAGGACCTGCCGCTGTCCTTTGACAACTTCAGGGATTGATGCTGCGTCCAGGTTCCACCCTGCGCGGGTCGGTGTCGTCACCGCGCTGTCGGACCGGTGCAGCTGGCCCCACGACGCACTGAAGAAAACACCCTATGTCCAGGCGCCCTACCCTCCTGCTCGCTCTTGCACTGTGGCCTTTGGCGGGTTGGTCGCAGTCCGTCGCACTGAGCGGGGTCGCCGGTGGCAAGGCTCTGGTGGTGATTGATGGCGCCGCACCGCGGTTCCTGTCCCCGGGCCAGGCGCACCAGGGGGTGAAGCTGGTTGGCGTGCAGGGTCAGTCCGCCACGTTGGAGATCGATGGCCGCCGTCAGGAGCTGCACGTCAGGCAGGCACCGGTCAGCGTGGGCGGGCCTTCGGGCGAATCGACCGGTGGCCAACGCATCGTGCTGACAGCCGATGGACAAGGGCATTTCACGCCCCAGGGCCAGATCAATGGGCGCACCGTTCAGTTCATGGTCGACACCGGTGCCACCCTGGTCATCCTGGGCGAAACCGAGGCCAGACGGATCAACCTGCGATACGAGCAGGGGCAGCGCGTGCGGGTGGCCACCGCCAACGGTCAGGTCCAGGGCTACCAGGTGAGTCTGGGCCAGGTGCGCGTAGGTGATGTGCAGGTGTTCGAGGTACCGGGCATCGTGTTGCCCCAGGCCATGCCTTATGTGCTGCTGGGCAACAGTTTTCTCACGCGGTTCCAGATGCAGCGCACCAACGACCAGATGACCCTGGACCGGCGCTTCTGATCCGGTCTCCGGTCAGCTGGCCGGCCTCTGGGCGGCCGTCACCACGATTTCGATCCGGTAGGCCGGGTTGGCAAGTGCTGCCTGCACGGTCGCGCGCGGAGGCGCGGTGCCTGGTACCACCCACGCATCCCACACCTCATTCATGACACCGATCTCGGCAATGTCGGTCAGGTAGATCTGGGCCCGCAGGATGCGTGACTTGTCGCTGCCTGCCTGCAGCAGCCAATGCTCCACCTGTTGCAGCACATCCTCGGTCTGTCCGCGGATGTCGGTGTCTCCGCGCTCGGGCACCATGCCACCGAGGTAGACCACGCCATTGAACACGGCCAGCTCGGAGTAGCGCGCCGAAACGCCGACGCGGTGGATGGCCCTCTCGCTCATTTCCTGGCTCCCAGGCGGCTTTCCTTGCCTGCAAACAGACGGTTGATGTTGTCGGCATGACGCCACACCAGAAGTACCGCCATCACGGCCAGCGCCAGCACCTTCATGCCAGGGGCTTCCCAGGCCACTCCGGAACCGAAGAGGTAGTACACGGGCGCAAACACCGCCGTGACG
>JALOSN010000348.1 GCA_025458415.1 Hydrogenophaga sp. | reverse complement strand
CCCAGTGGCTTGCCCAGGATCAGGCGGTCGCCCACCTTTGCATCGGCATTGCGCTTGACGCGCCGGGGGTGCACCAGGCCCATGGCCACCAGGCCGTAGATCGGCTCCACCGAGTCGATGGTATGTCCACCCGCGATCGGGATGCCGGCGGCGGCACACACGGCGCGCCCGCCTTCGAGGATCTTGCCGATGGTTTCGGTCGACAGCACATTGATCGGCATGCCCACCAGGGCCAGGGCCATGATCGGTGTGCCGCCCATGGCGTAGACGTCGCTGATCGCGTTGGTGGCCGCGATACGACCGAAGTCGAACGGATCGTCGACGATGGGCATGAAGAAATCGGTGGTGGCGATCAGGGCCTGCTCGTCGTTGAGCTGGTAGACCGCCGCGTCATCGGCGGTCTCGATGCCGACCAGCAGCTCCTTGGGCAAGGGCATGGCGGTGCTGCTCTTGAGGATGTCGGACAGCACACCCGGTGCGATCTTGCAGCCGCAGCCACCCCCGTGGGACAGGCTGGTCAGACGGGGTTGTGCGGCAGGTAGGGGAGCGTTCATCGGGGGTCTCCGGGTTTCGTCAGAAAGGGGCGGTCTTCAGCAGGAGTCGGGTTCGGCCTCAGGGTCTTACAGCAACTCCTGCATCACGGACAGCAGGGCAGACTGCTCGGTCTGGGGGTCGAACAGGGGCGCCCTCAAGGTGCATTGTGCTTGCAGCGCCGCCAGCATGCCGCCGTCGGGTCTTGCCTGGCCCGACCGGCAGGCGCGCAGCAGCGACACCAGCGCCGCCGCATCGCCCGGCGCAAAGTAGCCGGCATAGTCGGTGCCCAGCATGCCCACGTTGCCATCGATGCGCGAGGCCAGCACCGGCGTGCCGCTCTGCACCGCTTCCATGATGACGTGCGCACCACCTTCCATGCGGCTGGGGTGCACCAGCAGGTGCGCGCGCTGGATGCGCGAGCGTGTGGCACCATGCGGCAGGCCGCCCCACCAGCGGTAGTGCGGACACAACAACTGCGTCGCACGGGCAGCGTCGGCCAGGTCCGGGTTCAGGTCACGGCCGATGTGGTCGATGCGGATACCCTCATCGGGCGACAACTGGCGCGCGGCCTCGAAGATGGTCTGCGGCCATTTCTCGTCGCGCAGGTGTCCGACCACCACCACACGCAGGCGTGCCCCGGTTTTGGCGAGGGTCTGCCGTCGTGTGCTGGACTGGAGCACCACGCGGCACTTGGCGCGCAACGCCTCGGGCAGGGCCAATGGCCCCTGGTCCTGCAGCACGATCAGCCGGTGAGCCAGCGCCAGCGAGCGCTGCGCGTCGGCATCGGTGACGATGTCCCGATACAGGTCGGTGCCGGTGAGTGCGACCACCAGGGGTCGTTCCGCCTGGGTCTCGGCCCAGGCCTGAATGCTCCCGGCCGATCGTCGGGCATGCAGGGCCAGCAGCAGGTCGGTCCGATCCGGCGTTGTAGGGGTATCGGGCCATGCCCTGCACAGACGCACCGCATAATGGCCCTGAAGCATGCGGGCCCAGCGTCGGGCCGTTTGCCAGTTGCCGTTGTTGGCGTCCGCCAGTGCCGGCGTGACGATGCAGATGGAGGATGTTCGGGTCATGGACGTAAGGTCAGGCGGAATTGTCGATGCAAACGGGGGAACCGGGGCAAGGACGCTGGACAAAGCCGCATTGGCCCTGGCCCTCCGCCACAGCCGTGAACGAACCTTGGCCCTGTTTGACGCTTACCGGGCAGCGCTGGGAAGCGACCTGCTGGTGCCCTGCACGCCCGAGCTGAATCCACCCCTGTGGGAGCTGGGTCACATCGGCTGGTTTGCCGACTGGTGGATCACGCGCAACCCGCAGCGTGACCGGGGGGTGTCGGCCGACCCGGCCACGGCCCGTGCCCCGGCACGTCAGGCTGGCCGCGGACTGGATGCCGATGCCCTTTACAACTCCAGCGAGGTGCCGCACGACAGCCGCTGGAGCCTGGCCCTGCCCGATGCCGGTGCCACCTGCGCCGACCTGGCGGAGAGCCTGCAGGAGACGCTGGCTCTGCTGGACCGCGCACCGGACACCGATGAAGGCCTGTATTTTTTCCGGCTGGCGCTGTTTCACGAAGACATGCACGCCGAGGCAGCGGTCTACATGGCGCAGTCGCTGGGCTTCGATCCGCAGGACAAGGCCACCGCGGCATCGGCGCAGGCTGCGGCCAGAGCGTGGCCGCCGCGCGACCTTCGCATCGGTGCCGCCCGTATCCGCCTGGGCCACGACGGACCGGGCTTCGCGTTCGACAACGAGCTGGGTGCCCACACCGTCGACGTGACGGACCTGCAGATCGACACCCATGCCGTGACCTGGGCCCAGTTCCTGCCCTTCGTCGAGAGCGGCAGCTACAGCCAGCTGCGCTTCTGGAGCACAGCCGGATGGGCCTGGCGACAGAGACTGGCATCGCAGGCGCCTCGCTACCTGCGCCAGCGCCAGGACGGCGCCTGGGAGCACCAGCGCTGGGGGCAGTGGCAGCCGCTGGATGCGAGGGCGCCCGCCTGCCACATCAGCTTCTTCGAAGCCCAGGCCTGGTGCAAATGGGCCGGCCGGCGACTGCCGACCGAGGCGGAGTGGATCGCCGCCAGCGAGCAGACGGGCTTTGTGTGGGGCCAGGTCTGGGAATGGACTGCCAGCCCCTTCGCGCCATTCGACGGCTTCACGCCCCACCCTTACCGCGACTACTCGCAGCCCTGGTTCGACGGCCGTCCGGTGCTCAAGGGCGCCAGCGCAGCCACCGCCGGGCGCATGGCGCACCCCCAGTACCGCAACTTCTTCACGCCCGAGCGCACCGACATCTTTGCCGGGTTTCGCTCGGTCGCGCTCTGAACCGGCGATCCGTCAGGCCCGGGCCCAGAACACGCTGAACCAGGCCCGTTCGTCGCTCCAGTGCATGACCTCTCCGAAGCCGGCGCCACGCAGCAAGGCTTCGAAGGCGT
>JALOSN010000347.1 GCA_025458415.1 Hydrogenophaga sp. | reverse complement strand
GGCCACACCGCACATCACGGCCGAGACGGTCCAGATGGTGAGCTTGTAGGGCAGCGGGTTGTAGCCGCAGAACATGACCCGGCTCTCGGCATCGCGCACCGCCTGCAGCACACGTCCGAACTTGCTGCCCACCAGCCACCGGGCCCACAGGAAAAAGCCCAGCAAGGTCAGACCCGTGATGACAAACAGGGTCATGCGCATGCCCTGGGTGGCAATCGGGATGTCCAGGATGCGCTTGAAGTCGGTGAAGCCGTTGTTGCCTCCAAAGCCGGTCTCGTTGCGGAAGAACAGCAGCATGGCGGCAAAGGTCAGTGCCTGCGTGATGATGGAGAAGTAGACGCCCTTGATGCGCGACCTGAAGGCAAAGTAGCCGAAGACGAAGGCGACCACACCCGGAACCAGCACGATCAGCAGCAGCGTGGCGATGAAGCTGTCCGAGAAAGCCCAGTGCCAGGGCAGTTCCTTCCAGTCGAGGAACACCATGAAGTCGGGCAACTCGCTCTTGTAATGGCCGTCGGTGCCGATCTGGCGCATCAGGTACATGCCCATCACGTAACCGCCCAGGGCAAAGAACAGGCCATGTCCGAGGCTCAGGATGCCGGTGTAGCCCCAGATCAGGTCCATGGCCAGCGCACAGATGGCGTAGCACATGATCTTGCCCAGCAGGCCCACCATGTAGTCCGACAGGTGGAATGCGCTGCCCTCGGGCACCAGCAGGTTGAGCACCGGCGCCAGCGCACACACCACCAGCAGCGATACCATGAAGGCGCTCCAGCCACCGCGGGTGAGCAATGGCCCCGGCGCCGGCAGCTTGACAGAACGGGCGCTCATGTTTCCCTTCCTTTGAATGCGAAGATGCCCTGGGGCCGTTTCTGGATGAACACGATGATGAACACCAGCACCGCGATCTTGGCCAGCACGGCGCCGGCCCAGCCTTCGATGAACTTGTTGAGCACACCCAGGCCCAGCGCGGCGTAGACCGTGCCTGCGATCTGCCCGACGCCGCCCAGCACCACCACCATGAACGAATCGACGATGTAGCTCTGGCCCAGATCCGGGCCAACGTTGCCGATCTGGCTGAGCGCGCAGCCGGCCAGGCCGGCGATGCCGGAGCCGAGCGCGAAGGCGTAGGTGTCGATGCGGGCGGTGTTGACACCCATGCAGGCCGCAATCGGCCGGTTCTGCGTCACCCCGCGCACAAACAGGCCCAGGCGTGTGCGGCTGATCAGCATGGCCACGCCCAGCAGCACCAGGGCTGCAAAGGCGATGATGAAGATCCGGTTCCAGGGCAGGGTCAGGTTGCCCAGCAGCGTGACGCTGCCGCTCATCCAGACCGGGTTCTCCAGGCCCACGTTCTGGGCGCCGAACAGGCTGCGCACACCCTGCATCAGCACCAGGCTCAGTCCCCAGGTGGCCAGCAAGGTTTCCAGCGGCCGGCCGTAGAGGTAGCGAATGACGCTGCGCTCCATGGCAGCGCCGACCAGCGCCGAGGCCATGAAGGCCACCGGCATGGCCGCCAGCAGGTACCAGTCGAACCAGCCTGGCAACCACTGCTTGAATGCCACCTGCACCAGCCAGGTGGCGTAGGCGCCGATCATGATCAGCTCGCCGTGCGCCATGTTGATGACACCCATCAGCCCGTAGGTGATGGCCAGTCCGAGCGCCGCCAGCAGCAGGATGCTGCCCAGGCTGACGCCGGAGAACACCTGGGCCAGGATCGCGTTGCGCTGCAGCGCACGCTCCAGCGCGGCCAGCGACTGGCGCAAGGCCGTCTTGACCGCTTCGTCGCTCTCCTGTTCGATCTGCTGCAACAGCAGCGGGCGCACCACAGCCTGGCGCGCCTCGCCCAGCTTGACCGCCGCCTCCAGCCTGCGGGCCTGGTCATCGCTGTCCAGCAGCACGGCGGCCTGCGCCATCAGCAGCGACTCCCTGGCTGACGGGTCGAGTTCGCCCGCCAGCGCACGCTCGATCAACGGCAGCAGCTCGATGTCGGGCTCGTCGAAGGAACGCCGTTGCAGCGTGGCGGCGGCTTCACGCTGCCGTTCAGCCGGCGCGCCGATCAGGTCCAGCGCGGCCAGTGCCCCTTGCAGTGCACCCCGCATCCGGTTGTTGACCATCGCGTCCTGGGCGCCCTCAGGCAGTTCGGCCGGCTCGCCGGTCACGGCGTCACGCACACCGTCGGCACCCGAGATGAAAACCCGGCCCTCGAACACCTGCACCTCGCGCGCCGCCAGGGCGCGGATCAGCGCCGCTGCCCGTTCATCCGGCTCGGTGGCCAGCCGATTGAGCGTCTCGATGCGGTCCGCCACACCGCCTTCGACCAGCGCCAGCGCATCGTCGGACGTGAGCGCGCGGGCGGGCGCGGCGGCCAGCAGCCAGGCCATGCCCAGGCTCAGAAGCAGGTACCGGATCACGGCCGGAATGGGGTGGGGACGCATGGGTCCGTCTCTCTCGATCGAAAGGGCCGCAGGCCGGGGAGGCCTGCGGCAGGGTCATGGAGCCGGCGGCAGGAACCCGCCGCACGGCCGCCTCGGTCCCGTCACTTCTTGACGGGCTCGTCCTTCTTGCCCTTGTTCTCGGGGATGAAGGGGCTCCAGGGCTGGGCGCGGACCGGACCCGGCGTCTTCCAGACCACATCGAACTGGCCATCGCCGCGCACCTCGCCGATGAACACGCTCTTGTGCAGGTGGTGGTTCTTTTCGTCCATCTTGCTGACGATGCCGCTCGGTGCCCGGAAGGTCTGGCCTGCCATGGCGGCGATCACCTTGTCGGTGTCGGTGGACTTGGCCTTCTCCACCGCCTGCTTCCACATGTTGATGCCGATGTAGGTGGCTTCCATCGGGTCATTGGTCAGCGGCTTGTCCTTGTGGCCCGGGATATTTTTGGCTTTGGCGTAGGCGGCCCACTTCTTGGTGAACTCGTCGTTGGCCGGATTCTTCAGGCTCATGAAGTAGTTCCAGGCGGCCAGGTGACCTTCCAGCGG
>JALOSN010000346.1 GCA_025458415.1 Hydrogenophaga sp. | reverse complement strand
GAACAGCAGTTCGCGCACCGATTCGGCGGTCTGGTCGTCCAGGTTGCCGGTGGGTTCGTCGGCCAGCAGCAGGCGCGGGCGGTGCACCAGGGCACGGGCTATGGCCACGCGCTGCTGCTCGCCGCCGGACAGCTGCGACGGGCGGTGGTGCAGGCGGTCGGACAGACCGACGCGGGCCAGCATGTCGGCCGCGGTCTGGCGTGCCCCGCTGGCGCCGGCCATCTGCAGCGGCAGGGCGGCGTTGTCCAGCGCGCTCAGGCTGGGCAGCAGGTGAAAGCTCTGGAACACGATGCCGATGCGCTCGCGTCGCAGGTCGGCCAGGCCGTCGCTGTTCAGGCTGCCCAGGTCGATGCCGTCGATCAGCACCTGGCCGGCGGTTGGCCGCTCCAGCCCCGAGAGCAGCAGCAGCAGCGAGGTCTTGCCCGAGCCCGAGGGGCCGGCAATGGCCACCCGGGTGCCGGGCTCGATGCGGATGCTCAGGTCGCGCAGCACGTCGACCCGGCCTGAGCCGAGCGGGTATGACATGCCCAGATGGCGGGTTTCGATCGGAGCGGTTGGTTCGGTCATGCGGCTGGTGTTTGTCGATGGAGGGCTGTTGTGCCAGCAGGGTCGGAGCATGGAACAGGGCTTCAGGTTCCCTGAAAGTGGCGTCTGCCTGCGTTCAGCGGCGACGAAGCACCCTTGTCTCACCCAGGGCAAACAGCACGAAGGCATCGGCCGGTACGTTCATCAGCTTCAAGGCCCGCGGCAGGCCGTCCAGGGGGGCATCGACGGCATCGTCGCACAGGCGGAAAGTGCCCCAGTGCACGCCCAGCGACAGCTGGCTGCGGACGTCGAGATGGATTTGCACGGCCTCGGCTTCGTTGACGTGCTGCTCCTTCATGAACCAGCGGGGTTCGTAGCAGCCCACGGGCAGCTGGGCGAAGTCGAAGCCGCCAAAGCGCCGGCCGAGCTCGCGGAACAGCGGCGAATAGCCTGTGTCGCCGCTGTAGTACATGGAGAACCCGTCGTGGCGGACCACCAGCCCGGCCCAGAGGGTTTCGTTGCGGTCCCAGGGGGTACGGCTGCTCCAGTGGTGCGCCGGCACCAGGGTGAGCTCGACATCGCGTATCCGATGGGTGTCCCACCAGTCCATGGCATGGACCGGCCCGATACCGGCCTTGATCAACCAGCGGTCGATGCCCAGTGGCACCACGAACAGCGGCGGCCCGCCGGCCTGTCGATGCAGCGCCTGGACCGTGCTGAGATCCAGGTGGTCGTAGTGGTTGTGGCTGATGAACACGATGTCGATGCGCGGCAGCTCTTCCAGCGTGAGGGCGGGTGGTGTGGTGCGCGGTGGGCCGGCAAAGGCGACCGGCGAGGCCCGTTCGGAGAAATGCGGGTCGGTCAGGATGTTCAGCCCGCCCACCTGCCAGAGGGTGGTGCTGTGGCCAATCCAGGTGACGGTGGTGTCGCTGCGGTTGCTGCGCAGGTAGTGGGCGACCGGCTGCACGCGGGGAATGCGTTGCGGGTCCTGCGGGCCGACGCCCTGTGTCCAGCGTTGCCACTGCCAGGTCCAGAAGCCTCCCGCGGGTCTGTCCTGCGTGTGGTGCAGGTTGACGAAGCCGTCGGGGCGGTGGTGCGCACGCGCCGGGTCGTGGTGCACATTGACGCTGGCGCAGCCAGCCAGCATGAGGGTGGCCAGGATCAGTGACCAGTTCATGGCACCTGCCATATCCGGCCGCCACCCACGGCGTACAGGGTCTGGCCTGGACGGGGCGCGCAGGCATGCCCGCCGGTGAAGGCACCGAAGGCTGGCAGGATGGCCTGACCTGGCGTCTGTACAAAGCAGGGCAGGCGCAGCCGGTCGCGGCCCGGCCCCTGGATGTGGCAGACCGGATGCAGGTGCCCGGCCAGCACGAAACGGGTGGGGTGGGACTGCGGGTGGTGGCAGCAGGCAAAAGGACCGAGCGGCCAGGGCTCGTCGACCACATCGATGCCAACCTCAGGCGGCGGGTCGCCAGCGCGGTCGTCGTGGTTGCCGCGCACCAGGGTCATGGCCACAGGGGCATAGCGCTGGCGCCAGTCGAGCAGGGCGTTCAGCATTTGCGCTGTCCGTCCGCTGGCCGCGTGCAGGAAATCACCCAGAAACACCAGTTGCCGCGGGTTGTGGGTGGACATCAACGCGCCCAGGCGAGCCAGGTTGTCGGCCGTGGTGCCGCACGGCACCGGCTGACCCTGGGCGCGGTAACTGGCGGCCTTGCCCAGGTGCAGGTCGGCAACGAACAGCGTGCGGCCCGCTGGCCACCACAGGGCGTGCGCGGGCAGCAGGAGCAGTTCTTCATCGGCCCACAGGACCGTGGTGTGCAGTTGGTTCAAGCGTAGTCATAGGTGCCGCCCTTTTTCAGCGCGGCCTGGTAGGCCGGACGGGCGTGGATCTTTTTCAGCCATGCCATGGTGGCCGGGCGGGATGCACCCAGACCGGCGCGCGAGGTGGCGGCTTCCAGCGGGAAGCTCATCATGATGTCGGCCGCGGTCATCTTCTGGCCGGCGAACCAGGGGCGCGAGGCCAGCACCTGCTCGATGTAGTCCAGGTGGGTGTCCACCATGGGTTGCACTTTCCTGACCGCGACCTTGCCCAGCAGCGGCACCTTGGACATGGCCAGCATCAGCAGCAACATGGGCATGACGGACCCTTCGGCGTAGTGCATGAACTGGCGGTAGTCGCGCAGACCCTGCTCGCGGTCGAGCGCGCCCAGCTGGCCGGTCTTGTCGACCAGGTACTCGCAGATCGCGCCGGTTTCCACCAGCTTGATGGCCCCGTCTTCCAGCACCGGCGACTTGCCCAGCGGGTGCACCTGCTTGAGCTCGGGCGGCGCCAGCATGGTGCGTTTGTCGCGTTCGTAGAAACGGATCTCGTACGGCAGTTTCAGCTCTTCCAGCATCCAGAGCAGGCGCTGCGAGCGGGAGTTGTTCAGGTGGTGGACGATGAGCGTCATGGTGCTTCAA
>JALOSN010000345.1 GCA_025458415.1 Hydrogenophaga sp. | reverse complement strand
AGGCCGCCTCCCCATGACGCTGCACCGCCGCTGGATGCTGGCGCTGGCCGCCTTCACCTTCGCGGTGACGGCGCTGTTCGGCCTGTTTGCCATGGCCTTCGTCTACACGGTCGAAGACCGCTTCCTCGACCGGCTGCTGAAGCAGGAGGCGCAGGCTCAACGCGCGCATCGGGCCGTCCACGGGCGCTGGGGCCCCACGGGGGCCGAATTCCTGGTGCTGCACGAAAAGGCCGCGACGCTGCCGCCCGAGGTGGCGCAGGTGCTGGCGCTGGAGCCGCACCGCAGAGAGATCCCGGGCGACGACGGCCGTCACTACCACCTGCTGCCGCTGGAGGCCAGTGGCCGCGCCCCGTGGCTGGTGGCCGAGGTGAGCCAGCAGCTCATCGTGCGGCCCATCCGCGGCGAACTGCTGGCCTGGTTGACGGGCTGGGGCCTGTTCGTGGTGGGCTTGTCGCTGGGCCTGGGCTGGGTGCTGGCGCGGCGCGTGTCCGCGCCGCTGGAAACGTTGGCCGGGCGGGTGGCGCAGGCCGTGCCCGCGCAGCTGCCGCGTGCGGTGTCGCCGGAGGCCGGCGCCGACGAGGTGGGTGCGGTGGCGCAGGCCTTCGACGCGCTGATGGCCCGCACGCACGACTTCATCGCCCGCGAGCAGGCCTTCACGCGCGACGCCAGCCACGAGCTGCGCACGCCGCTGGCCGTGCTGCAGCTGGGCATCGAGCGCCTGCGGGCCGACCCGAGCGTGCCGTCCTCGGCCCGGGCCACCCTCACCACCTTGCACGCCTCCACGCAGTGGATGCAGCAGACCGTCGAGACCCTGCTGGCGCTGGCCCGTGAGTCCGAGCACGCCGACACGTCGAATGAACCGGTGGCCCTGCTGCCCCTGCTGGAGCAGTGGGTGCTGGCGCACGCCGACTGGCTTGACCAGCAGCCCCTCGCGCTGGACATCCAGCTCGACCGGCAGGCCCGCATGCGCCTTCCCGCCCAGGCCCTGCGCCTGGCCATCGCCAGCCTGCTGGGCAACGCCCTGGCCCATGGCGAGGCTGGCGGCACCGTGACCGTGCGCTTCGACGGCCAGGCCCTGGTCGTGCAGAACCCCCACCGGCGCACCGATGGCCAGACCGAGGCCGACGCGCCCCGCAGCGGGCATGGGTTCGGTCTGGCCATCCTGCAGCGGCTGCTGGACGCCGCCGGTGGGCAGCTGGAATTCGAGCAGGACGATCGCAGCACCACCGCGCGCGTGCAGGTGCGGTCATGAGCATGAGCGCAGCGCGGCTGTTCGGTCGGGTCCTCGGTCGGGCCCTTGGTTTGGCGCTTGTCCTGGGACTTGTCCTTGGGCGTGCCCATGCGCAGCAAGAGCCTGCGGCCGGGTCACCGGCCGTGCAGCCGCTGCCGCCCGCGCTCCTCGCCGAGTTGGAAGCGCTTCAGCGCGAGGAGGCGCTGGTGGGCACGGTGGTGGCCACGTGGGCGAACGGCGAGATCCGCGCCTCGGCGCTGGGCCATGCCCATGGCCCGAGCCAACGTCCGATGCAGGTCGACAGCCGGCTGCAGACCGGCTCGGTGGCCAAGACGCTCACCACCCTGGGCCTGCTGCGGCTGGTGAGCCAGGGCCGTATTGCGCTCGACGCCGAGGTGCAGCCGCTGCTGCCCGGCTGGCCGCTCGACAACCCCTGGACCACCACCTCGCCGCTGCGGCTGAGGCACCTGCTGGACATGAGCGGCGGCCTGCCCGACGTGCGCCTGTGGCAGATGTTCGACGCCCGCCACCGCAGCGACCAGCCACTGGCCGACGTCTGGCGGCGCGACCCCTCGGTGCTGCGCCTGCGCACGCCGCCGGGGCGTCAGTTCAACTACAGCAACCTCAGCCACACCTTGGCGGCGGCCCTGCTTGAAGCCGTGACCGGCGAGCCCTACGAGCGCTGGATGGCGCGCGAACTGCTGGCGCCGCTGGGCCTGCGGGACAGCAGCTTCATGTTCACGCCCCCCGAAGCCCCGCAGGCCGACGCGCGGCTGGCGTGGGGCCATGTCGACGACGGCAGCGCCATCGGCGCGGTGCCCGTGGCCGTGCGGCCGGCGGCCCAGTTCACCACCACCGGGCCCGACCTCATGCGGCTGGCGGCCTTTCTGCTGGCCGGCGACGGCCAGGTGGCGGGCCAGACCTTCATTCGCGCCGACCTGCTGGCGGCCATGGGCGTGCCGCCCGCCACCGAGGCCGCCTCGGCACAGGGGCTGGCCACAGGCTACGCCCTGGGGCTGTTCACCCGCGACCGGCACGGCGCGCTGGCCAAGTGCCATGGCGGTTCGGTGGCCGGCTTTCGCGCGCTGTGGTGCTTCGACCGCACCGCGGGCAGCGCCTACGCCGTGCTGCACAACAGCGACCTCGAGTCGGCCCGCTATTCGCGTTTCGAGGCCCTCATGGTCAAGCACCTGGGCTGGAGCGCCGCTCCGCAGCCGCCGCAAACGGCGGCCAGCGACGTGGCCCGTTGGAACGGTCGCTACGTGCCCACGCCTTCGCGGCTGGAAGGCATGACCCTGGTCGACCGGCTGGTGGGTGGCTGGACCTTGAAGGTAACGCCCGACGGAGGCACCTGGACGCCCGACCTGGGCCCGGCCCGCGTGCTCCTGCCCCAAGGGGACCATCGCTTCCGGCAGGAGGACCGCGTGCAGACCACGCTGGTGCTGATGAGCGACGAACGCGGCGCGCCGGTGGTGGCGGGGCAGGGCATCACGCTGCACCGTCAGCCGGCCGGGGTGGGGTGGGCGCAAAGGGCCCTGGCGCTGGGCGGGGTGCTGGGGACGGTGGTGCTGGTGGGGCTGCCCGTGGTGGCGGCCTGGCGTGCGCCGGGGTCTCTGACGGGTGCCGCCGGACTGCCCGGCGGCCCACTGGCGCCAACAAGAGGACGTCGCTTCCTGCTGGCCCTGATGGAGCCCGGCAGCCTTGGCGCATGGGCGATGGCGGCGGCCCTGGCCGCGCTGGCGTGGCAATCGTGGACCCGC
>JALOSN010000344.1 GCA_025458415.1 Hydrogenophaga sp. | reverse complement strand
CAGCTACGACGCCGACCGGACCTATGCGGCCGACGAAAACATCCGCAACTCGACCCGCTCGACCGACTTCATCACGCCCAAGAGCAGGGTCAGCCGTACCTTCCGCAACGCGGCGCTGCAGCTGGCACGCCAGCACCCGTTCGCGCGCAAGCTGGTCAACTCCGGCCGGCTGTCGGTGCCGGCCTTCCTGGTGCATTCGGCGCTCAACACGCCGGATGCCGAAGCCTTCGAGGGCCTCATGGTGCCCGGCGCCCCGATGGACGATGCGCCGGTGCGGGTGGGTGGCCAGGACGCCTGGCTGCTGGACCAGCTGGGCAACCGCTTCGTGCTGATGGTGTTTGCCGACCGCGCGGTGGCGCCGGCCGTGCTGGCCCAGGCCGACGCGCTGGCCGCGGCCGCCGTGCCGGTGCAGACCCTGGTGGTCGTGGCCCATGCCGGTCAGGCGCCGGGCGGACTGTTGACCGTGCACGACCGCGATGGCCTGGTGGCCCAGCGCTACGACGCACGTCCCGGCACCGCCTACCTGGTGCGCCCCGACCAGCATGTGGCCGCCCGCTGGCGCCGCGTGGAGGCGGTCGCGGTGCAGGCTGCCCTGGCCCGTGCCACGGGGCACGGCATGCCCGCCCGCGCCGCTGAAGCGAGCTTGACCGCCTGACACCCCAGGAGACACCCATGCCCCTGCAACTGCAACCCAATCTCGCCGAGTCCGGCCAGCGCTACTTCCGCGACTTCACGCCCGGTGACGACTTCTATGAATCGCTGATCGAGGCCCACCGTGACCTGAGCGACGAACAGAGCGAGATGCTCAACGCCAAGCTGATCCTGATCCTCGCCAATCAGGTCGGGGATATCGGACGGCTGCGCGAGGCGCTGGCGCTGGCGCGCGACGGCATCCGCTGACGCCGGGCGGGCCCTAAGCCCCGAAAAGCGGTCCAAATACCCCTCAAGTCCGCCCCAGGGCGGCCGAAAACCATGGCAGAACACCGGGAAAACCCTTTTCCGGTGTGACCCATGAGGGGTAGTCATGTTGAACATACCAAGCACGACAGCGGTGTCCTGGACCACGCCGCCTGCCAGCACACAGATTGGTCCAGTGGCGCCTGTGCAGGCGGTCACCGCGGCCAGCCGTGACCGGCAGGCCGGGCTGGGCGCCGGGCAGGATGGCCATTCGCCAGCCCGCACGACCAACCCGGGCCGTGCCGGCCAGGCCAAGTCGCAGCCGGAACCGGCGGCGGCGCCCCTGCTGCCACGCGACACGAAGCAGGACCCCGCCGGTGTGGAGCGGGCGCAGGAGGTCGGCGCCCGTCAGGAGCAGCAACAGCAGCGCGCTGCCCAGGAGCTGGCCGAACAGGAAGCCGAACAAGCCCTGCGCGACAAGCTGCAGTCGGTGCTGACCACCGTCTGGCAGGCCAGCGCGGCCGTGGTCGAGCGTGCCCTGGGACGGGAGCCGGCCAACGAGCTGCCCGGGCCGCAGTCGGACACGTCGCCGGACCTGTCGGTGGCCCGTCGGCCGCTGCCGCCGGAAGCCCCGCCGCGCCCCCAGGCCGAACCCCTGCCCTGGCCGATCATGCAGGGTGGCGCGGCCGATGCCGGGCAGGCCGCTCCCGCTGTACCGCTGGCGCCGGAAGAGGTGGTGTCCTATGACGAGAAGGGCAACACCAGCGCAGCACCGCTGGAGGTTGGCAGCCTGATCAGCCGGCGTGTGTGAAGCAGGGCCATCCCGCCCTCACCAGAGGAAACGCCCCTTCGGGGGCGTTTCTTTTGGGCCGGTCACCCATGCATGTGATGGCCTGTGGCACCCGGTCTGAAGACCCGGCAAGGCGATCGGTGGGCGGTTGCCCGGCCCCGGGGTTCAGGCGCTGAGGCTCACTTCGTACTGCTGCAGGGCGCGGCGCGTGGCCTCCAGGTCGCTCTGCAGCTGGGCCACCCAGTCCGCTGACAGCGGGTCGGTGGTCTGTGTGGCCTGCTGCTCGATCTGGGCCGCGGTCCGGATGATGGCCCGAAAGCCCAGCAGCATGGCCGTGCCCTTGAGCTTGTGGGCGTTGTAGCCGACCGCCTCACGGTCACCTTCGATGAGCGCGGCCTGCAGCACCGGCAGTGTGCCCTCGGGCGGTTCGAAAAGCGTGTCCAGCATCTCGCTCATGGTCTCGGCCGGCATCATGGAGACGATCTCGGCGTAGGACTCCAGGTCGATCAGGGAGGACATGGACGGCGGCTCGGGCAGACGCACGGGCAGTTCGTAGGCCGAGAGCGGGAACGGGCTGCTGGGACGCAAGAGCACGGCGGTCTCCGGCACGCTGGGGTCGTCCAGCAGGCCGCAGCGCAGCAAGGCGCGGTGAAGGTCGGCTGCCTGCAGGGGCTTGCTGGTGAACTCGTTGACCCCGACCTCGATGGCGCGCTTGCGGGTGTCGTTGACCACATCGGCCGTGATCAGAATGATCTTGATCTGCGAGGCGGGACCTTCCATGGCCCGGATCGCCTCGGTGGTCGCCAGACCGTCCAGCACCGGCATGTGGTAGTCCAGCAGCACCACGTCGAATGGCTGACTGTGAAGCAGGTCCAGGGCTTCCTGGCCGTTCTCGCAGAAAACGGCATCGTGGCCCATCTTCTCCAGCAGGATGTTCATGTACTTCAGGTTGATCGGATGGTCTTCGGCGACCAGCACCTTCAGGCGACGGGTGTGCAGCGGATCCAGCTGGCTGGTGCGTTCGGGCTCAGGTGCGGCCGCCTCGGGCAGGTCGAGCATGACCGTGAACACGCTGCCCACCCCCGGTTCGCTGCTGACCTGGATGTCGCCGCCCATCATGCGGGCCAGGTTGCGCGAGATTTCCAGTCCGAGGCCGGTGCCGCCGATGCGCCGGCGCAGCGAGTTGTCGGCCTGGTAGAAGCGGGTGAACAGGCGCTGCAGCGTCTCCTTGTCCATGCCGACGCCGGTGTCACGCACCGTCAGCACGACACCGGCGCGGCCGCTTGCGGCCGGTGAGAGTTCGGCGATGATGCTGCCCTCGTGGGTGAACTTGATCGCGTTGTTGATCAGGTTGAACATGATCTGGCGCACACGGGTGGCGTCGGCCGTGACCCATTCGGGCAGGTCGCTGGCGGCGTAGACGTTCAGCGTCAGCCCCTTGTCGGCCGCCGCCACCTGCATCAGCCCGTCGACTTCCTGCACGAGGGAGCGCAGGTTCACCGGCCCCACGGACAGCTTGAGCGTGCCCGATTCCATGGTCGAGACATCCAGGATGTCGTTGAGCACCCCCAGCAGGTGGATGGCCGAGTCCTGCGCGGTGCGCAGGTAGTCGCGCTGGCGGCTGCTCAGGTTGGGCTCGTCCAGCAGGTTGAGCAT
>JALOSN010000343.1 GCA_025458415.1 Hydrogenophaga sp. | reverse complement strand
GGCTTGGTGGTGAAGAAAGGCTCGAACATGCGTCGTTTGACGGCCTCGCTCATGCCGCAGCCGTTGTCATGGACCCGCACACGCACCACCCCGCTCCCCCTGGTCAGACAGACCTGCGCCAGCTCGGCCGGTACCGCCGGGTCGTCAGCGGGCAGGGTGTCGAGCAGGAACTCGATGCGGCCGGACCGTCCCTGCAGGGCGTGAACCGCATTGGTGCCCAGGTTGAGGAATACCTGCCCCAGCTGGGTGGCATCGGCCTGGATCGGCGGGGTGTTGCAGTCGACTTCCTGCACCAGCTGAACCTGGGACGGCAGGGCCGTGCGCAGCAGGGTGCAGGCCTCGTTGACCACCGCACGCACATCGACCGGGCTCTGCTCCAGCGGCTGCTGGCGGCTGAAGGCCAGGATCTGCCGCACCAGCTCGCGCCCCCGGCGGGCTGCCGTGCTGATTTCATGCAGGCTCTCCCGGGCCGGCGCATCGCGGGGCAGGTCGTGTCGGGCCAGGTCGGCGTTGCCCAGAATCGCCGCCAGGATGTTGTTGAAGTCATGGGCAACGCCGCCTGCGAGTGTCCCCAGGGCCTCCATCTTCTGCGACTGGGCCAGCTGGCTCTGCAAGGCCTTCTGTTCGGCCTGCATGGCGCGCAGCGATGAAATGTCGACGAAGGTCAGGACCACATGGCGCAGGCCGCCCTGGGCGTCGTTTTCGGGGTAGGCGTTGCACAGCGCCCAGCGGGTGGCCCCGGCCGCATCCAGAGGCATGCCCATCACCACGTCACGCACCGGCTGGCCGGTGGCCAGCACACGCTCAAAAGGCATTTCGTGACGGGGCATCGGCTGGCCGTCTTCGCGCAGCATGACCCAGCCGCTGCGGGTCGGCTCAGGCAGGGAGTTGTTGGCTCCTCCAGGACCCCAACCGAGAAATGACCGGGCGGCCGAGTTGATGCTGACCAGGGTCTGATCGGGCCGGAACACCATGATGCCGGCGCTCAGGTTCTCGATCAGGGCTCGCGAATCGGCCTCTCGGATCTGCAGGTCGCGACGTGCCTTCTCGTTGAGCTGCTGGAGCCGCGACGACACCAGCGCAGAGTACAGGACAAAACGGGCCAGAACATCCAGCATGAAAATGATCAGCATCGCCGGCACAAGCGCACTGAGGCGGGCCTGACCGTGATCCTGGGGCATCCACCACACTGCAATGGCCACCCCCCCCAACACCAGGGCTTCCATCCAGCACACCCGACGCAGGTTCTGCAGTTCCACCTGACGGCCGTCAGGGTCGACCTGGCGAATGTCCCGCAGCATCAGATACAGCAACGTCAGACCCACGACAGAAAAGACGACCTGGCGCGCTGGGATCGAATCCCAGACGGCGTAAAGAAAGGTGTTGGTCAGCCAGAGTGCAATGGCTGCCGGAAGAATGAAGCGCGTCGGGAGCGAGAGTCCGAGGTGGCTGCGCAGACCCATCCAGGACAGCACAATCGCCATGGCCAGAAGCGAGTTGGCCAGCCCGATGGTCAGGAAGTCGGGTGCCAGACCCCGCAGCCCCAGGCCGAGCGACCCGAAGACGGACAGCAGCGTGGCAAGCGCCCACCAGCCCGGCCCGGCAATCTCCGGATGGCGCCGGAACTGGAACGCGAACGCCCAGCAGACCAGCGCGTCCACGCAGACCCGCACCACCAGAATGGTCAGGAGGTCGATGGTCATCGGCGAGGACATCGGGCCGGTCTCATGACTCAAATTGAAGCACATCCGCGAGCCGGCCGGGTCAAGAAAAGCGCCCGGAATCGGGGCGTAATCCCCCCCAGTCGCTGGCGGGACAAAACGCTGCGCAGGCGAACGCCAGAATCTTGCCCATGGGAACCCTCTACCTTGTCAGGCACGGGCAGGCCTCGTTCGGCGCCGACGATTACGACCAGCTCAGCGAGCTGGGCCGGCGCCAGTGCGAGCAGCTCGGACGCCACTGGGCCGAGCGCGGCCAGCGCTTCGACGCGGTCGTCATGGGCACCTTGCGGCGCCATCGCCAGACCTGGGACGCCATGGCCGATGGCGCCGGCTGGCAGCAGGATCCGCTGCCTTGGCCGGGACTCAACGAGTACGACAGCGAGGCCGTGATCCGCAGCATCCACAGCCAGCCGCTGGCACGCCCCGACACGCCCGAGCTGTACCGCCACCACTTCCGCCTGCTGCGCGACGGCCTCGCGCAGTGGATGGCGGGCACGGTGAGCCCGCGCGGCATGCCCAGCTACCCTGAATTTGTGGCCGGCGTGACCGCGGCGCTGGACCATGTGCGCCAGCACCATGTCGGACAGCGGGTGCTGATCGTCTCCAGTGGTGGACCGATCGCCACCGCCGTCGGGCATGTGCTGGGGCTCAGCCCGGAGCGCACCATCGACCTGAACATGCGCATCCGCAACAGCGCGGTGACCGAGTTCCAGTTCTCGCCCAAGCGCCATACCCTGCTGACCTACAACACGCTGCCCCACCTGGACCGGCCCGACCTGGCCGACTGGATCACCTATGCCTGAGGCCTCAGGCCCGGTGGCTTCAGTCGAAGGCGGTGCGGTCGGACAGGGTATCGGCCGGCAAGCCGTCGATCTCTGACAACAGCTGGGCCAGCGCCCGGCCGGCTGCCTCGACCAGGGCCCGGCCACGGGCGGGATCGGCCGCGCGCGCGTTCCCCGCCGCCCCGTTGGCGTTGTAGTCCTGCATCATCCAGCCGAGCTTGGCACTGCGGCCATTGCCCAGGATGGGGAAACGCTCGGCGCGGTCCTGCGAGGTGGAGCGAAAATACTCGGCCTGATCCAGCCTCACACGATCGGGGGCAAGCGCCAGCATCATCGAGGTCTCGATCTCGCCGGCGTGGATACCGAAGCGGTGCTCCTGCGGGGCAAAAGCGCCGTTCAGGTCCTGACCGTGCGCGTCCTGCAGGGGCAGGTTGAACCAGCTGCAGCTGTAGACCAGCATCCCGCGGCGGGCGCGCAGGTCGCGCGCCACC
>JALOSN010000342.1 GCA_025458415.1 Hydrogenophaga sp. | reverse complement strand
GCAGGTAGCGTGCTGCCGGCCGCCGTTTCGCCACCGAACAGGGCGATCCGATAGGTCTCCACCATGTGCGACCCGGGCAGCAGGGACATCGGGACCGAGGTCGCGATCTGTTCGGACGACTGGGTGGAGGCCACCAGGGTCAGGTACACCGGGAAGGCCACGATGGCGACACCGACCGTGAGGACAAAATGGGCCAGGAAGGTGAGCCCGGGACGACGCTCAATCATGGCGCACCTCGCTCAAGGCGATCTCACGCCCGCGGAATGTGGAACAGGCCGTCATCAGTACTGGACTTTCTTTTCGATGAACTTGAACTGGAAGATGGTCAATGCGATCACGATCGCCATCAGAACCACCGACTGCGCTGCCGAGCCACCCATGTCCAGCGCCTTGAAGCCGTCGTAGTAGACCCGGTACACCAGGATGGATGTCGACTTGCCTGGACCCCCTTGTGTCGCCGCATCGATGATGGCGAAGGTGTCGAAGAACGCGTAGACGACGTTGATCACCAGCAGGAAGAAAGTGGTCGGCGAAAGCAAAGGAAAGACAATCGTCCAGAAGCGGCGCCAGGGGCTGGCGCCGTCGATCGCGGCGGCCTCGATGAGGGATTTCGGTATCGATTGCAGCCCGGCCAGGAAGAACAGGAAGTTGTAGGAAATCTGCTTCCAGACGGCGGCCATCACGATCAGGGCCATGGCATGGTCGGGATTGAGCAGATGGTTCCAGTCCATGCCCAGCTGGCGCAGCAGGAAGGAGACGGTGCCGAACGGTGAAGCAAACATGAACAGCCACAGCACGCCAGCGACCACGGGTGCCACGGCGTAGGGCCAGATCAGCAAGGTCTTGTAGGTGCCGGAACCCTTGATGACACGATCGGCCATCACGGCCAGCAACAGCGACACGCTGAGACCAACCACGGCGACCAGGACCGAGAACACAGCCGTCACCTTGAACGATTCGAGATAGGTCTCGTCGTTCCATAAGCGCCGGAAATTTTCCAGGCCCACGAACTCGGTATCGATGCCGAAGGCATCTTGCTGCAGCACGCTCTGGTAGAGCGCCTGTGCCGCAGGCCAGAAAAAGAAAACCAGCACCACGGCCATCTGGGGCGCCACCAGCAGCCACGGCAACCAGGTTGAACGGAATCGGACGCGTTTTTCCATGGGGTCTCAAACAGAAACACCGCCCGCGGTCGCGACCAGCGGGCGGTGTGGGAGGCGGGCGGTTTGCCCGCAACCGGTCGTCAGCAGCAGGACCGCATCACATGCGGCCCTGGTTGGCCTTCTGGAAGCGCTCGAGCTGTTCGTTGCCACGGCGCACGGCAGCGTCCAGGGCTTCCTTGGCGCTCTTGCGGCCCGCCCAGACCTGCTCCAGTTCCTCGTCATTGATGGTGCGGATCTGCACGAAGTTGCCCAGGCGAATGCCGCGCGACTTGTCGGTGGTCTTGCGGATCATCTGGGTGACCGACACGTCGGTGCCCGGGTTCTGCTTGTAGAAGCCGGACTTGTCCGTCAGCTCGAAGGAAGCGGGTGTCAAGGGCAGGTAGCCTGTGCGCTGGTGGCTCCTGGCATCGACCTCGGGCTTGGACAGGTGGGCAAAGAACTGGGCCACACCCTTGTATTCCTCCGGTTTCTTGCCGGCCATGACCCACAGGCTGGCGCCGCCGATCACCGTGTTCTGCGGGGCGCCCTGCACGTCCGGGTAGTAGGGCAGGGTGGAGATACCGGACTCGAACTTGGCGTTGCGCTTGATGTTGCCGTACAGCGCGGAAGAACCGGTGGTCATGGCGCACTCACCCGAGACAAAGGTGGCGTCTGCCGCGTTGCCACGGCCCTTGTAGACGAACAGACCGGTCTTGGCCATGTTGGCCAGGTTCTCGATGTGGCGCACATGCAGGGGGCTGTTGAAGGTCAGGCGGGCATCCAGTCCGCGCATGCCGTTGCCCTTGCTCGCGAACTCGGTGTTGTGCCAGGCCGAGAAGCTCTCCAGCTGAGTCCAGCTGACCCAGCTCGTGGTGAAGGGGCACTTGTGGCCCGAGGCCTTGAGCTTGCCTGCGGCCAGGGCCACTTCAGGCCAGGTTTTCGGCGGGTTGTTGGGGTCGAGACCGGCGGCCTTGAAGGCGTCCTTGTTGTAGTGGAACACCGTGGTGGAACTGTTGAACGGGAAGCTCAGCATCTGGCCGTTCGGGGCGGTGTAGTAGCCGGCCACCGCAGGCACGTAGTTCTTGGCATCAAAGGGAATTCCGGCGCTCTTCATGATCTCGCCCACGGGCACGATGGCGTTCTTGCTGGCCATCATGGTGGCGGTTCCCACTTCGAACACCTGCAGGATATGCGGCGCATTGCCAGAGCGGAAGGCGGCGATCGCGGCTGTCATGGACTCGTCGTAGCTGCCCTTGAACGTGGGGACGATCTTGTACTGTGTCTGGCTGGCGTTGAAGTCCTTGGCGTGGTCGTTGACCCACTCACCGAGGGCGCCACCCATCGAGTGCCACCACTGGATCTCCACCTGGGCGTGGGCGGGTGACGCGGCCAGACCGGCCAGGGCGAGTGCAGCGGTGAGGGAAGCAAAGCGGATGCGCATGGAAGCTCCTTTTGGGGAAAAGAAAACAAAGACAAGGGGCTAGGCTAAGGCCGTAATGTGACAGAAAGATTGCATACAGCTTTCGCGCACATGACAACAGGGGTTTCCATGAGGAAGGTGGGTGTATGGTGCGCTGCGGTACCATCCTGGGCTCAGCGTCTTCTGCCTCCCGCCGCACGCTGCCGCCCCACATGAACGCTCCCACCCCGCTTACGCTCATTGATGCCGCCGCCAGCGAGGCGCCACGGCTGCGCGAGATTCCCTACAACTACACCTCGTTCTCCGACCGCGAGATCGTGATGCGCCTGCTGGGCGACCGCGCATGGACACTGCTGGACGGGCTGCGCGGGGAGCGGCGCACCGGACGGTCCGCCCGCATGTTGTATGAAGTCCTGGGCGACATCTGGGTGGTGCAGCGCAA
>JALOSN010000015.1 GCA_025458415.1 Hydrogenophaga sp. | reverse complement strand
CAGGCCGACTGGCTGGACGTGGTGCAGGCCCTGGTGCAGGACGGCAAGACCGTGGTCAGCGTGTTGCACGAAATCGCCATGGCCCTGCACGCCGACGAACTGGTGGTGATGGCGCAGGGGCGCATCACGCACCAGGGAGCCTGCGCCGACGAGAGCACCCACCGCGCTCTGGAAGCGGTGTTCGACCATCGTATTGCCGTTCACCAACTCCAGGGACAGTGGGTCGTGCTGCCGCAGCCGCGCCCCTGAAGGAGCTTTCCCATGCAGATTGAAACCCCACCCAGCGAGAAACCCTACGAAAAGCCCGAGGGCGAACGCCGCGGCATCGTGATCGTGAATACCGGCGATGGCAAGGGCAAGAGCACGGCCGCCTTCGGTCTGGCGCTGCGCGCCCACGGGCGCGGCAAAGCCGTGAAGATCTACCAGTTCATGAAGGTGCCGACCGCTCGCTTCGGCGAGCACCGAGCGTTTGAATGGCTGGCAGAGCGGCAGTTCGGCGCGCCGCCGGGCCGCTCCCAAGGCGGGCCAGCCCCCTCGGGGGGCAGCGACCCGCGCAGCGGCGGAGCGTGGGGGCACAGCCTGATCGAGGGCCTGGGCGACGGTTTCAGCTGGAAGAGCCAGGACCTGGAGCGCTCGGCACAACTGGCGCGCGACGGCTGGGAAAAGGCGCGCGCCACCATCCTGGGCGGCGAGCACTTCCTGGTGGTGCTGGACGAAATCACCTACCCGTTGATTTATGGCTGGTTGCCGCTCGACGGCGTGCTGCAAACCCTGCGCGAGCGGCCCAGCCATGTGCACGTGTGCCTGACCGGCCGCCGCTGCCCGCCCGAAATCATCGAGCTGGCCGACACCGTGACCGAAATGACCAAGATCAAGCACGCGTTCAACGCAGGCATTCCCGCGCAACGGGGCATCGAGGACTGATGGATTTGCTGTCGGTCACCCAAACCGACGGCGCCGTGCTGGCCAGCGCGGTGTTGGTTGCGCTGGCATTGGACCGCTCGTTTGGCGAGCCGCCGGCCAGGCTGCACCCGGTCGTGGCCATGGGGCACTACCTGGGGACGGTCGGGCGTCGCGTGTCGCGAGCGGCTGGCGCGGTTCCGCGGCCGGGGGCCGAGTTCTGGCTGGGGGCGCTGGGCTGGTGTGCGGGTGCGGCGCTGGTGGCGGCCCTGGCGTGGGCCGCCGGTTGGTTGATGCAAACCCTGCACCCGCTGGACCAGGCGGCTCTGATGGGCGTTCTGCTCAAACCCCTGCTGTCGTGGCGCATGCTGCGCGACGAGGTGCGGGCGGTTGAAGCCGCGCTGGCCGAATCGCTGGCGGCCGGGCGCCAGCGCGTGGGCTGGCTGGTCAGTCGCGATGTGACCCACCTGAGCGAAACCCAGGTGCGCGAAGCCGCGGTGTCCACCCTGGCCGAGAACCTCAACGATTCGGTGGTCGCTCCCCTGTTCTGGTTCGCCGTCGCGGGCCTGCCGGGCGCCGCGCTCTACCGCTTCGCCAACACCGCGGATGCGATGTGGGGCTATCGGGGCGAACGCGGCGGCCGCGACTGGACCTGGGCTGGCAAGTGGGCCGCGCGGGTGGACGACGCGCTGTCCTGGCTGCCCGCGCGCCTCACGGCGCTGCTGATTGCACTGCCGACGGTGGGACGCGGCTGGTCGGCCGTGGTCGCCAACGCCGGCCGCACGCCGTCGCCCAACGGCGGCTGGCCCATGGGTGCGCTGGCCGTGGGCCTGGGCATCCGGCTGGGCAAGCCGGGTGTGTACGAACTCAACGCCCAGGGCCGGGCGCCGCTGGCGGGCGACACGGCGCAGGCGCTGCGGCGCTGTGGCCAGGTGGTGGCCATGCTGTCCATGGTGGCGGCTTCGGTGCTCGTGGGAGCCCTGGCATGACGCCGCGCACCCATGGCGGGACCGACGCGCAGGGGCCTGTGCGCTGGGACTTCTCCAGCAACGCCAACGCCTGCGGCCCGTGCCCCGCGGCCCTGCAAGCGGTGCAGCGGGCCAACGGGGCGCATTACCCCGACCCGGCCTACACCCGGCTGCGGGCCGCCCTGGCGGACCTGCACGGCGTGGACCCGGTGCGCGTGCTGCTGGTCGCCAGCGCGAGCGAAGGCATCCAGCGCATCACCGGCTGGCGCTGGCGCGCGGGCGACCGGCGTTTCTGGACCCCGTCGCACGCGTATGGCGACTACGCGCATGCCGCCTCGGCCTGGGGCCTGGAGCCGGTGAACGATCCTGGGCTGGCGCAACTGGCCTGGCTCTGCGACCCGGGCAGCCCGCTGGGGCAGGGCGAAGCACCCGACGCCGTGCGGGCCTTGCTGGACCCCACGCCGCGCACCGTGGTGCTCGACCGGGCCTACGCGCCGCTGCGGCTCAAGGGCGACACCGCCCTGAGCGCAGCACAGCTCGACCGCGTCTGGCAACTGTGGTCGCCCAACAAGGCGCTGGGCCTGACGGGCGTGCGCGCGGCGTACGCCATTGCACCGCTGGGTGCGCACGCCGACAGGGGCGAGCTGGAGGCGCTGTCCGCTTCCTGGCCCATCGGTGCGCACGGCGAGGCCATGCTGATGGCCTGGACCTCATCGGACGTACAGGACTGGGTGGCCGCGAGCCGCGCCACCCTGGCCGACTGGGCAGACGCCTTGCGAACCCGGCTGGCGGCGCGGGGCTGGACTTGTGCGCCCAGCGACACCGCCTACGGGTGTGCACGGCCGCCGCACCTCCTCAATGCCGCCGACCTGCGTGCGCGGGGCATCAAGCTGCGCGACGCCACCTCGTTCGGCCTGCCGGGCTGGTGGCGCCTGAGCGCGCAGCGGCCCGACGCACTGGCCGCCCTGGACGCGGCGCTCGACGAACTGCAACCGGAGACTTCGCGATGACCGCGGTGTGTGTGATGGTGCTGGGCACGACCAGCGGTGCCGGCAAAAGCTGGCTGACGACGGCGCTGTGCCGGCATTACGCGCGTCAGGGTCTCAAGGTCGCGCCGTTCAAGGCGCAGAACATGAGCAACAACGCTCGCGTGGTGGCCGGAGCACCGAGCATGCAAGGCGAGATCGGTTCAGCACAGTATTTCCAGTCGCTGGCCGCCAAGGCCGAACCCGATGTCCGCATGAACCCGCTGCTGCTCAAACCCGAGGCCGACACGCGCAGCCAGGTGGTGCTGATGGGCGAGGTCAGCCGCGAACTCAGCGACATGCCCTGGCGCGGCCGCAGCGAAAAGGTCTGGCCACACATCGCCGCGGCGCTCGATGCCCTGCGCGCCGAGAACGACGTGGTCGTGATCGAGGGCGCCGGTTCGCCGGCCGAGATCAACCTGCACGCCAGCGACATCGTCAACATGCGCGTGGCGCGCCACGCGCAGGCGCGCTGCCTGCTGGTGACCGACATCGACCGCGGCGGCGCGTTCGCCCACCTCTACGGCACCTGGGCGCTGCTGCCCGACGACGAGCGCGCGCTCATCAAGGGCTTCGTGCTCAACAAGTTCCGGGGCGACGCAAGCCTGCTCGCCCCCGCACCGCAAATGCTGAAAGACTTGACCGGTGTGCCGGTGGTCGCCACGCTGCCCATGTGGTGGCAGCACGGGCTGCCGGAAGAGGACGGCGTGTTCGATGACAAAACCCGCGCGGCCGGGGCCGTGAAGAAAACCATCGCCGTCATCGCCTGGCCACGCATCAGCAATCTCGACGAATTCCAGCCGCTCAAGAACGTGCCGGGTGTGCGCCTGGTCTGGGCCCGCACGCCGGCCGACTGTGCGGGCGCCGACTGGATCATCCTGCCGGGCTCGAAGTCCACCGCGGCCGACCTGGCCTGGTTGCGCCAGCAAGGGCTGGACCTTGCCGTGGCCGAACACGCTGCGCAGGGCAGGGCGGTGCTGGGCATCTGCGGCGGGCTGCAGGTGCTGGGCGAGGCACTGATCGACACCCATGGCATAGAACCCATGGCCTTGGGCAACGCGCCCGGCCTGGGCCTGCTGCCGCTGGTGACCGCGTTCGACGCCAACAAGACCGTGCGCCTCACGACGGCCACCTTCGGTGCGCTGTCGGGCGCCTGGTCGGCGCTCTCGGGTGTCACCGCATCGGGCTACGAAATCCACCACGGCCAGACGGCGCAACATCCGGCCATGGCGGCCCGAGGTGACATTGCGCGCGAGGTCGTCCCCGGCCTGGCCTGGCAGAACGCGGCCGGCAACGTGATGGGCTGTTACCTGCACGGCCTGTTCGAAAACCCGGCGGTGCTGCGCGCGCTGTTCGGTGCCACCGTGCCCACGCTGGAGACCGTGTTCGACGGCCTGGCCGATTTTCTGCAAACCCATGTCGAGCCCGGCGTGCTCGAATCCCTCATCCACAAGGACTGAACCATGCCTTTCGCCATGCCCGCCATCGACGACATCGCCCAGCCCGCGCTGGCCGCGCGCCTGCAGCACCTGCTGGACAACAAGACCAAGCCGGTCGGCTCGCTGGGGCAGATCGAACGCCTCGCGCAGCGCATCGGCCTGGTGCTGGGGTCTGAGGCGCCCGTGCTCAAGGATCCTCAACTGGTGGTGTTCGCCGGCGACCACGGCCTGGCGGCGCGCGGCGTGTCGGCCTACCCGAGCGACGTGACCTGGCAGATGGTCGAGAACTTCCTGTCTGGCGGGGCCGCGGTGAGCGTGCTGGCCCGCCAGCACGGCATCGGGTTGACGGTGGTGGACTGCGGCGTGCGCCACGACTTCGCCCCGCGCCCGGGCCTCGTGATCAGCAAGATCGCTCCTGGCACGGCCGATGCGCTGGAGGAGCCTGCGATGACGCCGGCGCAATGCCGTGCGGCGCTGTCCGGCGGCGCCGCCCTGGTCGAGGAACTGCCTGGTAATGCGCTGTTGCTGGGCGAGATGGGCATTGGCAACACCTCGTCAGCTTCGCTGCTGATGAGCCGCGTGACCGGGCTGGATGTCGGGGACTGCACCGGCGCAGGAACCGGGCTGGACGCCGACGCGGTGCAGCGCAAGATCGGCATTCTGAAAAGCGTGCTGGCCCGCCATCCGGACGCCAAGACACCACTGGACGTGCTCGCGGCCTTCGGCGGCTTCGAGATCGCGACCATGGTCGGCGCGGTGCTGCAGGCCGCGTCCGAGCGCCGCGTGATCGTGGTGGACGGTTTCATCGCCACCTCCGCTGTGCTGGTGGCCAGCAAACTGCAGCCGGCCGTGCTGCAGCGCTGCGTGTTCGCCCACCGCTCGGGCGAGCGCGGCCACGCGCTGATGCTGTCCCACCTCAAGGCCGAGCCGCTGCTGGACCTGGGCATGCGCCTGGGCGAAGGCTCCGGCGCCGCCCTGGCCTGGCCGTTGCTCATGAGCGCCTGCGCCATCCTGCGCGAAATGGCCAGCTTCGAATCGGCCGGCGTGTCGCGGCAGGATGAAGCCTCAACGACAGCGCAGTCGCAGGCCTGAAGCCATGATGCCGGAGCAGCATGAACCCGGCCAGGGCAGCCGTGGAACCGGCTCCGCCGGGCCACAGGCTGCGTCCCCCCTCCCGCAGGAGAGGGGGGAAGACGCGCAGCGGCGCAGGGGGGTGGTTCGCGAGTTCTTGATTGCGATCCAGTTCTTCACCCGCATTCCGGTGACGGGGCGGCTGGCGGACTGGGTGGGCTTCTCGCCGGCCATGTTGCGCGCCAGCGCGGCGCACTTTCCCGGCGTGGGCTGGGTGGTGGGCGGGCTGACGGCGCTGGTGTTCTGGGGCCTGATGCAGACCCTGGTGGCCCAGCCGGCGGCGCCCTGGGTGGCGGCGGTCCTGAGCACGGCCTTCAGCGTCTGGCTGACGGGGGCTTTCCACGAGGACGGCCTGGCCGACACGGCCGATGGCCTGGGGGGCGCGGTCAGCCGCGAGCGGGCGCTGGACATCATGAAGGACTCGCGCATCGGCAGCTACGGCGCCATCGCCCTGGTGCTGGCCCTGCTCACCAAAGTGCTGCTGCTGGGCCTGCTCACCCAGGCCGGTGGGGCGCAGCAGGCGGCCTGGGCGCTGTTCGCGGCGCATGTCAGTTCACGGCTGATGCCACTCTTCGTCATCCGCACCCTGCCGCACGTGGGCGACACGGCGGCGTCCAAGAGCAAACCGCTGGCCGAGAGCATCCGGACTGCCGGGCTGTTGACCGGCCTGCTCTGGTGGCTCGCAGCCATGGCGCTGGCGGGCTGGATGGCGCCCGGCCTGCCCTGGCTGCCCGCCATGCTCGGCGCACTGATCGGCCTGGCATGGATGTGGCGGCTGCTGCAGCGGCGTCTGCAAGGGTTCACCGGCGACGGTCTGGGCGCCACGCAGCAGATCAGCGAGTTGATGTTCTACCTCGGCCTGGCCGTGTCCATCGGATGAAGCTCTGGCTGCTGCGACATGCCCGGGTCACCCTGGAACCAGGCCTTTGCTACGGGGCCAGCGATGTGCCGGCAGACCCGGCGCTGACGCTGGACGCCGCCCGGCATTGGGCTTTCCGAGTGCCCGACGCCGCCCACTGGCGGGTGTCGGGGCTGCGCCGGGCCCGGCAACTGGCCGAGGCCATCAGGACGCTTCGGCCCGCTTTGCCGCAGGCGCTGACCGACACCCGGCTCAACGAAATGGACTTCGGCCATTGGGAGCTGCAGCCCTGGGACGGCATCCCACGGCCGGCCTTCGACGCCTGGATGAACGACTTTGCCCACCACCGGTTCGGGGGTGCTGAAAGCACCCAGATGCTGCTGGACCGTGTGGACGCTGCCCTGGTTGACCTGCTGGGCAGCGGTTGCAGCGAGGCGGTCTGGGTCACCCATGCCGGGGTGATCCGTGCGGCAACCTACCTGGTCCAGGGAGGTGAGCGGCCGATCCGCGATGTCGGTCGCTGGCCTGGCGAGGCACCGGAGCCGGGTGGCGGGCTCTGCCTGGAATGGTGATCCCGGGCTGATGTACAACACGGACATGAGCACCGAAGCCCGGGCACCTGACGTGTGGTCGCTGGCCCGCATGAAGGCGGTGGCCATGGCACTGCTGCTGGGCGCCGCCGCCACCTACGTGTTCGCCACGCTCATGGAGCCGCGTCATCCGGGTTGGGGCTATCTGGCCGCAGCGGCCGAGGCCGCCATGATCGGCGCCCTGGCCGACTGGTTCGCCGTGGTGGCGCTGTTCCGGCACCCGCTGGGCCTGCCGATTCCCCACACCGCCATCATCCCGGCGAACAAGGACCGGCTCGGCCGCCGATTGGCCGAATTCCTGGATCACCATTTCCTGACCCGGGATCGCGTGGACGAGGCATTGGCGCGCTGGGATGTGGCCGGCGACATGGGCCGGTGGCTGAACGACACCGACCACGCAAGCCGGCTGGCGCGTGTCCTGTGCGACGCCATGCCTGACGTGCTGGACACGCTGGACCGGCAGCCGGTGCGGACCTGGCTGGCCGGGCTGGGGCAGCGTCTGTTGCGTGAGGTGGACCTGGCATCCCTCGGCGGTCAGGCCATTGACGCGCTCACCGGGCAACGCCACCACCAGCGCTGGCTGGACAGCCTGCTGGACGAACTGGCGGCCTGGGCCGCGCGTGACCGGGTGCAGGAGCAGTTGACCGAGGTGCTGGCGCGCGAGCTGGCCCAGTTGCGCTATGTCGGGCTCGACCAGGTGGCCGCGCGTCTGGCCACACGCAAGCTGGTGACGGCGCTGACCCGGACCCTGGAAGAGGTGGCGACCGACCCCGAGCACGAATGGCGCCACCGGTTTGACGCCTGGGTCGATCGCACCGCCAGCCGTCTGCAGACCGACCCGCAGTGGCAACAGCAGGTGGCCGACTGGCGTGACGCCTGGCTTTCCCAGCCGCGCTGGCACACCTCGGTGGAGGCCTGGTGGCACGACTTCGTGGCCCGCCTGCGGAACGACGCCCAGGCTCCCGACAGCCGCCTGCACGAGCACATGATCACCTTGCTGCAGGCGCTGGCCTGCCAGATCGATACCGATGAAGATCTGCGCCGAGGCCTGAATCGGCAGTTCCGCACCGTGCTGCTGTCCATACTCGACCGCAGCCGGCCGGCGATTGTCGCGTTTGTCAGCGAGCGGGTTCAGGCCTGGGACGCCCGCGAGATGAGCGAAGTGCTGGAGAACCACATCGGTCGCGACCTGCAGTTCATCCGCATCAACGGCACCATGGTCGGTGCGCTGGTCGGTGTGTTGCTGCACGCCCTCACAGAGGCCTGGCTGCGCTGAACGTCCGGTTCGGGACAAGGTAAGTTTGGGGCAATGGTCGCGGGTTAAAATGCTGGGCGCTCGCCGGTATCGCCTTGAGGAGGATCATTCCGGCCTGCCTCCACGCAATCTGCCCTGATCCGTCTGGGCTCAGGGGCGGTCTTCCGGGCCGCCAAGCAGGTTGTATGAGCGCCCGTGCTTTCACGGGACGCCATGACGGTTCATCAACCGCTGTGTTCCCTGGAGCTGTCTCGTCTCGACCACCATCATGATCAAGATAACAAAAGGCCTGGACCTACCGCTGTCGGGCGCTCCGGCCTCTGTGCTCGATGTGGCTCCCGACCCCCGTGCCATCGCCCTGCTTGGGCCCGACTACGTCGGCCTGCGACCGACCATGCGGGTTCAGGAGGGCGACGCCGTGCGCCTGGGGCAGGTGCTGTTCGAAGACAAGAAGACGCCTGGCGTGCTGTACACGTCGCCGGCCAGCGGAACCGTGCGTGCCATCCACCGTGGTCACCAGCGCATGTTCGAGTCCCTGGTGATCGAAGTGGCGCCTCAAGGTGCCGACCACGACGCCATGACCTTCCCGGCCCACGACACGGCCGCGCTGCAGGCCTTGCCACGAGAAGACGTCGTCCGGGCCCTGGTGGAAAGCGGACTCTGGACCTCCCTGCGCACGCGACCCTTCAGCAAGGTGCCCGCTCCCGACGCGCAGCCGGCGGCCATCTTCGTCAACGTCATGGACACCCACCCCCTGGGCTTTGATCCGCAACCGGTGCTCGACGAGGGCGCCGACGCCTTTGCCGCCGGTCTGGATGTCCTGGCCCGCCTGACGACCACCGTTTTTGTGTGCCACGCACCCCGCACACGCCTACCGGCTGTGCGCTCGCCCCAGGTGCGGACAGAAGTCTTTGAAGGGCCGCACCCGGCAGGGCTGACCGGTACCCATGTGCATTTCCTGATGCCCGCCGGTCGCCAGCGCCAGGTCTGGACGCTGAACTATCAGGATGCGATCGCCATCGGCCGCCTGTTCACCACTGGCCGGATCGATTTGACCCGCGTCGTGTCCCTGGCCGGGCCATCGGTGCGCAGGCCCCGGTTGTTGCGCACCCGTGTCGGCGCCGATCTGGCCCAGCTGACGCAGGGCGAACTGCAACCTGGCACCCACCGCGTGGTGTCCGGATCGGTGCTGTCGGGTCGCACCGCCACCGGACACATGGCCTATCTCGGTCGATACCACCAGCATGTCTCGGTGCTGCCGGAAGGGCACGAGCGTGCCTTCATGGGCTGGCTTTCTCCCGGTACCGACCGTTTTTCGGCCATGCGCATCTACCTGTCCCAGTTCATGGGGGGCAGGCGCTTTGCCATGACCACCAGCACCAACGGCTCGCCGCGCGCCATGGTACCCATCGGTGCCTACGAGAAGGTCATGCCGCTGGACATCCTGCCCACGCAGCTGCTGCGCTCGCTCATCGTCGGTGACCTGGAGGTGGCCGAGCAGCTCGGCGCACTGGAGTTGGACGAGGAAGATCTGGCGCTGTGCACGTATGTCTGCCCCGGCAAATACGAGTACGGCGACATCCTGCGCGACAACCTCACCCGCATCGAGAAAGAAGGTTGAGCATGCAAGCCCTCCGCTCATTCCTGGACCGCCTGGAGCCCCATTTCCTCAAGGGAGGCAAGTGGCACCGCTTTTACGCCTTGTTCGAGGCGGTCGACACCATCTTCTATTCGCCCAGGAGCGTCACCCACAGTGGCGCCCACGTGCGTGACGGCATCGACCTCAAGCGGGTCATGATCACCGTCTGGATGTGCACTTTCCCGGCCATGTTCTGGGGCATGTACAACCTCGGTTTCCAGGCCAACACGGCCATGGCCCAGATGGGCATTGCCGAGGTGGCCGGCTGGCGCGGCTGGTTCATCGGGCTGGCCGCCGGCTACGACGCCGCCAACTGGTGGGACAACTTCTGGCATGGGGCGGCCTATTTCCTGCCCATCTATGCCGTCACCTTCATCGTCGGCGGCTTCTGGGAGGTGCTGTTCGCCACCGTTCGTGGCCACGAGATCAACGAAGGCTTCTTCGTCACTTCGGTGCTGTTCGCCCTCATTCTGCCGCCCGACATCCCGCTGTGGCAGGTGGCCCTGGGTATCAGCTTCGGCGTGGTGGTCGGCAAGGAGGTCTTCGGGGGTACCGGCAAAAACTTCCTGAACCCGGCGCTGACGGGTCGGGCCTTCCTGTTCTTCGCCTATCCGGCGGAGATCTCGGGGGATGGTGTCTGGACGGCGGTGGATGGCTTCAGCGGTGCCACCGCCCTGAGCCAGGCCGCGGCCGGCGGCATTGAGGCGATGGCCCATCCCTGGGGTGGCTCCCTGACCTGGTTTGACGCGTTTTTCGGCAACATGCAGGGCAGCATCGGCGAGGTGTCGACCTTCGCCATCCTGCTGGGTGGCGCCGTGCTGTTGTGGACCGGCATCGCGTCCTGGCGCATCGTCAGCGGCGTGTTCCTCGGCATGGTGGCCACCAGCCTGCTGTTCAATGCCATCGGTTCCGACACCAACCCCATGATGGCCATGCCGTTCTGGTGGCATTTCGTGCTTGGCGGCTTTGCCTTCGGCATGATCTTCATGGCCACCGACCCCGTATCAGCCGCCATGACCAACACTGGCAAGTGGATCTTCGGTGCACTGATCGGGTTCATGGTGGTTCTGATCCGTGTGGTCAACCCCGCCTTTCCCGAGGGCATGATGCTGGCCATCCTGTTCGCCAACCTGTTCGCTCCCCTGATCGACCATTTCGTGATCAAGGCCAACATCAAGCGGAGGAAACTGGTGTCGGTGTCGGCGGTGGGCCTCAAGCCCATGCAGGACGCCAACAAGGTGCTTGACCGCAACCGCAACGTGCTGTCGGCGGCCGGCCTGCTGCAGCCCGGCCAGAACCGCGATGACATCCAGCGGCTGTTCGAGCAGTTCGAACTGCGCTTGGTGAACGTGGTCGAGGGCCGCTTTGCCACCGAGGACGAGCTGCGGCAGGCGGGCATCGATCCGCGCACCTACGAGGCCCGTACTGCTGCCCGCAACCCGGCCCTGTCCCGCTCCCTGCGCGGTGACGATCCGGCCGGCATCCAGCGGCAGGCCACGTTTTCGACGGTCTATCTGCGGCAGGACGAGAGCGGCAAGACCGACCTGCTGGTGCTGCCCATCAACGGCGCTGGGCTGTGGGGTGCGATGCACGGTTTCCTGGTCCTTGAAGGTGACCTGAAGACCGTGCGAGGGCTCTCCTATTACGAACACAAGGAAACGCCTGGCCTCGGAGCCAAGGTGGAAAACGACGATTGGCGCGCCCAATGGGTCGGACAGGCCGCCTTCAAGGACGATGGCAGCGTGGGTGTGGCGGTGGTCAAGGGCAAGGCAGGCGGTCCAGGCGAGATCGATGGCCTCAGCGGTGCGACCCTGACCAGCAATGGCGTGAACAACATGATCAGGTTCTGGCTCGGTGAGCGCGGCTACGGCCCTTTCATCGCCCGACTTCAGGCTGACAAAGGATGACCACCATGACGACCGAAAGCAAAAAAGTCCTGCTTGAACCCATCTTCGTCAACAACCCGATCGCGCTGCAGATCCTGGGCATCTGCTCGGCCCTGGCGGTCACCACCAGCCTGGACACGGCGCTGGTCATGTGTGCCGCCCTGACCTCGGTGACGGCGTTCTCCAACCTGTTCATCTCGTCCATCCGCAACCACATCCCGTCCAGCATCCGCATCATCGTCCAGATGACCATCATCGCCTCGCTGGTGATCGTGGTCGACCAGATCCTGCAGGCCGTGGCCTACGACATCGCCAAATCGCTGTCGGTGTTTGTCGGGCTGATCATCACCAACTGCATTGTGATGGGTCGCGCCGAGGCCTACGCCATGAGCAACCCGCCGCTGCCCAGCTTCCTGGACGGCATCGGCAACGGGCTGGGCTACAGCGCGGTGCTGGTTTTCGTGGCGGTGGTTCGCGAGATCCTGGGCAGTGGCACCCTGCTGGGCATGACCGTGCTGCCCACGGTGGACAACGGTGGCTGGTATGTGCCCAATGGACTGTTCCTGCTGCCCCCCAGCGCCTTCTTCATCATTGGCGGCTTCATCTGGATTCTGCGCAGCTGGAAACGCCAGCAGGTCGAGAAGAAGGAGCTGTCGTTGGCGCCGCAATCGAAGTCCCTGGAGGCCCACTGATGGAACACTACATCGCCCTGTTGATCCGGGCCGTGTTCATCGAGAACATGGCGCTGGCCTTCTTTCTTGGCATGTGTACCTTCCTGGCCGTGTCCAAGAAGGTCGAAACGGCGGTTGGTCTGGGTGTTGCCGTGGTGGTGGTGCTGGGCATCACCACGCCGCTGAACAACCTGATCTACCAATACCTCCTCAAGGATGGTGCGCTGGCCTGGGCAGGGCTGCCGGACGTCAACCTGGGATTTCTGGGTTTTCTGGTCTACATCGGGGTGATTGCGGCCGTGGTGCAGATTCTGGAGATGTTCCTCGACAAGTTCGTGCCTGCGCTGTACAACGCGCTGGGCGTGTTTCTGCCGCTGATTGCCGTGAACTGTGCCATCCTGGGCGCTGCGCTGTTCATGGTCGAGCGCGATTACCGCTTCGGCGAGAGCGTCGTCTACGGGCTGGGCGCCGGCATCGGCTGGCTGCTGGCCATTGCCGCGCTGGCCGGCATCCGCGAGAAGCTCAAGTACAGCGACGTGCCCGAAGGCCTTCGTGGCCTGGGCATCACCTTCATCACGGTAGGCCTCATGTCGCTGGGCTTCATGTCCTTCGGTGGCATGTCGATCTGAACCTTCAACACGTCGACATCAAGGAAGAGCAAAGATGGATGTGACCACGATTGCGGGCGGTGTGGCAATGTTCACCGTCATGATCATGGCCCTGGTGTTCGTGATCCTGTACGCGCGTTCCCACCTGGTGAGCAGCGGTGACGTGAAGATCGAAATCAATGGCGATCCCCAGCGCACCTTGACCGTACCGGCCGGTGGCAAGCTGCTGCAGACCTTGGCCAACGAAGGCATCTTCCTGTCATCGGCCTGTGGGGGTGGCGGAACCTGTGCCCACGCCCGCCTGGCCTGCCAGGTGCCGGTCAAGCAGAACATGAAAATCGAGGTCGAGCCGGAGTTCTTCGGGGTCAAGCAGTGGGACTGCACGGTCCTGTCCAACGACAACGTGGCCACCTTCATCAAGGAACTGGTGCTCAAGATCCCCGACGGCGAAAGTGTCGACTTCCGGGCCGGCGGCTATGTCCAGCTGGAGTGTCCGCCGCACGTGGTCGACTACAAGGAGTTTGACATCCCTGACGAGTACCGTGGCGACTGGGACCGCTTCAAGGTCTTCGACAACGTCTCCAAGGTCGACGAAACGGTCATCCGGGCTTACTCCATGGCCAATTACCCGGAAGAAAAGGGGCTCATCAAGTTCAACATCCGTGTGGCTTCTCCGCCACCCGGCCGCAAGGACATCCCGCCCGGCAAGATGTCGTCCTGGATCTTCTCCCTCAAG
>JALOSN010000341.1 GCA_025458415.1 Hydrogenophaga sp. | reverse complement strand
CCGTAGAGGGTGACACCCCGCAGAATGAACGGTGCCACGCTGGCCGGCAGATCCATGCCCTGTGCCAGACCACAGGCAGTCACGGCACCGCCGTAGCGGGTCGAGGCACAGGCGTTGGCGAGGGTGTGGCTGCCCACCGCATCGACCACGCCGATCCAGCGCTCCTTCTGCAGCGGCTTGCCCGGAGCAGACAAGGTGGCGCGGTCGATGACCTCGGCGGCACCCAGACCCTTGAGGTAATCGGCCTCCTGCGGCCGACCGGTGGACGCCACCACCGTGTGACCGGCCGCGGCCAGCAGCGCAATGGCCACGCCGCCCACGCCGCCGCTGGCCCCCGTCACCAGCACCTCACCCGAGCCCGGCGAAACACCGGCCTCGAGCCAGTGCCGCTCCAGCGCCATGACACACAGCATGGCGGTGTAGCCAGCGGTACCGATGGCCATGGCCTCTTGGGCGCTCAGGCCGTCGGGCAACGCCACCAGCCAGTCACCCTTGACACGTGCCATCTGAGCAAGTCCGCCCCAATGGGTCTCGCCGACGCCAAATCCGTTGAGCACCACCGCATCGCCAGCCCTCCAGCGCGGATGCCCGCTGTGCACCACGGTGCCCGCGAAGTCGATGCCCGGCACCATGGGGAAGCTGCGCACCACCGGGGAACGCCCCGTGATGGCCAATCCGTCCTTGTAGTTGATGGTCGACCAGTCGACCCGGACCGTCACGTCACCGGAGGCCGGGAGGCGGTCCTCGTCCAGCTCGGTCAGGTTGCAGCGGTATCCGGCTTCATCGCTCCTGTCGATCAGCAGGCACTTGAACATGGGTGTCTCCTTCGGTGGTTTCGGACGGCGACTCGGACCACAGGCGCCAGAGCAGCCACATGCCCATCAGCGCGTTACCCAGCGCCATCAGGGTCAGCAGCACCAGCAGCACACCCTGGGGACGTGCCAGGTTGAGGTACCAGGCCATGGCCGACGAGAGGCCGTTGAAGGCCAGCATGAGCCAGAACAGGGCTCGGTCAGGCTGCCAGAGCCGGCGCCAGGAAGATCGAGAGGACATGTGCGCATTGTGCCGCCGGTCTCAAGTCCCTTCCTGCTCCTGCAGCAAGCGCCACATGACCTTGCCGCTGCCACTCTTGGGCAAGGCCTCGACGAACTGCACCACGCGGGGCGCCTTGTAGACCGCCATGTGCTCATGGCACCAGGCGATGATGTCCTGCTCGGTCACCTGGCCTCGCGCCTCCTGACGCAGCACGAGGACGGGTGACGGAACATCAGCGCCTCGACCTCGGCCGGCCAGACCTTGAAACCGCTGGCATTGATCATGCGCTTGAGGCGGTCGGTGATGAAGAAGTAACCATCCTCGTCGACCTTGCCCAGGTCGCCCGAACGGAACCAGCGCCGACCCTCGAACTCGACGAAGGCCAGCTCGGTGGCGTCGGGGCGTTTCCAGTAGCCCTGGAACACCGAGGGGCCGCGGATGATGATCTCGCCCGCCTCACCCACCGGCATTTCCTGCAAGGAGTCGGGGTCGACCACCCGGGCCTCGGTGCTCATGAACGGAATGCCCAGGCACTGCTGCTTGGGCGCATCGGGCGGGTTGTTGTGCGATGGCGCAGCGGTCTCGGTCAGCCCGTAGCCCTCGGCGTAGCGCAAGCCATACAGGTCCAGCAGCCTCTGCGCCACGGCCTGCGGCATGGCCGCGCCACCACCACCGATGAACACCAGGCTGGACAGGTCGTAACGGTCGAAGTGCGGACTGGCCAGCAGGTCGATCACCATGGTCGGGATGTTGGACCAGTGCGTCACCCTCCAGGCGGAGATCAGCCGGCCCGCCAGGTCGCGGTCCCAGCGCGGCATGATGACCAGGGTCGATCCGGTGTAGACCCCGGTGTGCATGCCCACCACCATGCCGGTGATGTGGAACATGGGCACCACCAGCAGGGCGATGTTCTCAGGCGTGCTGTTGCCCCACAGGCTGGCAGCCATGGCGTTGTGCATCACACTGGCATGGGTGTGCATGCAGCCCTTGGGCAGGCCGGTGGTGCCGCTGGTGTAGGGCAGCACGCACAGGTCGGACGGCTGCCGATCGTGCACGGGGGGCGGTGCATCGCAGGCCAGGGCCTCGGCCCAGTCGACCACATGGCCACCGGGCAGCGAGGGCAAGCCATGGCGCGTGCGCAGCCAGGGCGTCCAGGCCGCCGGCAGTTCGGCCTGATCGCCAAAGGCATCGTGGTAGTGCGCCACCACCAGGTGCGCCAGCCGCTGGCAGGTCGGGTGCCAGGTCGGCCGCGCAGATGGCCACCTTCACGTCCGGATCGGTGATGTAGTGCTTGAGCTCCTCGGCGCGGTTCATCGGATTCACCGGCACCACCACGGCGTTGGCCCGCAGGATGGCGAAGTGCGACACCACCCATTGGGGACAGTTCTGCATCAACAGGATCACCCGGTCCCCGGCCTGCACGCCGGCCTGGGCCAGGTGGGCCGCCAGCCGCTCGGCCTGGTCATGCAGTTGGCGGTAGCTGGTGCTGCGGTCAAAAAAGACCAGCGCGGCCTTGTCGGGGTAACGACGCGCGCTGATCTCCAGGTTCGCCCAGAGCGAGGTCGCTGGTGGCTGGATGGCATGCGGCAAGCGGCGCGGCCAGAAACGGTGGTGCGGACGCGGCTGGCTGGCGCCGCCGGTGGGCTGGCTCATGGGGATGTCTCCTGAATGCGGTGGTCCCGGGTTCGTTTCCGCTGCGGGCAGCCGCAACGGGGAACCTTTTTTCCAGCATACGGGCGGGCGCAGCCTGGGGCAAAGCCCGCATGTCGCGCCTGAGACGACGTGCGGTCCGCCAGCGCCCCGCATGCCCTGGCACGGATTCTGCGTCGACACAAAAGGAGTCGGGGTGAACCGATGAAGTCATGCATTAGTTGCATGAATGTCCCACGTAAACCCCGATGACTGGCCGTTCTCCGCACGGCACCATTCGCTCTGCGGTCGACAGGCGCACGGCATTGGTGCACGTGCCCATCAACCGAACCTCTATCGACAACACTGGAGCCATCCGATGACAAGCAACTCCCTGAAACTGACCGCCCTGGGCGTCGCCGCAGCCGCCACCACCCTGCTCAGCCTGCCGGCCCACGCCGGCAAGGACCTGGATGCCATCAAGAAGCGGGGCGAACTGATCTGTGGCGTCAACACAGGACTGGCCGGCTTCTCGGCAGCTGACAGCCAGGGCCGCTGGAGCGGTCTGGACGTGGATACCTGCCGCGCTGTGGCTGCCGCCGTGCTGGGCGATCCCAACAAGGTGCGATTCACGCCTCTGACGGCACAGCAGCGCTTCACCGCGCTGCAGTCCGGTGAAATCGATCTGCTGACCCGCAACAGCACCTGGACCATGACCCGCGACACCTCGCTGGGACTGACATGGGCCGGCGTCAACTTCTACGATGGCCAAGGCTTCATGGTGCCCACCAGCCTGAACGTCAAGAGCGCCAAGGACCTCAAGGGCGCCACGGTGTGCGTGCAATCGGGCACCACGACCGAGCTGAACCTGACCGACTTCTCGCGCGCCAACAACCTGAACCTGCGTCCGGTCGTGTTCGAGAAAGTCGAGGCCGCCACGGCAGCCTACGTGGCCGGTCGCTGCCAGCTCGATCCGCTCCAAGGAAGTGCCCAATCCTGAAAACCATGTGATTCTCGCCGACCTGATCTCCAAAGAGCCTCTGGGTCCGGCCGTGCGCCAGGGTGACACCGAGTTCTTCAACATCGTCAAGTGGGTCGGTTTTGCCCTGCTGGAAGCCGAGGAGCTGGGTGTCACGCAGGCCAACGTGGATCAGCAGAAAGCCAGCAGCACCAACCCCAACGTGCGACGCCTTCTGGGCGCCGGCAACGAGGACTCCGGCCGGTGGATCGGGCTGGACAAGGACTGGGCCTACCGTGCCATCAAGGCCGTGGGCAACTATGGCGAACAGTTCGAACGCCATGTGGGACCCAAGACGCCTGTCCGCCTGCAGCGTGGCATGAACAACCTGTGGAACCAGGGCGGCCTGATGTACGCCCCCCCGATCCGCTGACCCACTGACCTGGCCGACCCGCTCCGGGCCGGCCTTCTTTCGCAAAATCACCCGCCCGATCCCGGCCGCCCACGGGCCTGCCGGGATCTGGCGTGCCTGAAAGAACGATCCCGCAAGAGGTCTGCTTGAATACCCCACCTCCCCCCCACCGCAGCGCCTGGTCACTCAACAGCCGCGCCACCCGCGGTCTGATCTTCCAGGCGATCGCCATCGTGCTGATCGCTGCCAGCCTCTGGTACCTTGCCAGCAACACGCAGGACAACATGCGCAGCCGCGGCATCCAGAGCGGCTTCGACTTTCTTGGCACCCCGGCAGGCTTTGACATCGGAGAGACGCTCATTGCGTACGACCCGAGCGAGAGCTACGGCAAAGCCATCTGGGTCGGTGTCCTCAACACGCTCAAGGTGGCCCTGGCCGGCATTGTGCTGACCACGATCATCGGCGTGCTCATCGGCGTGGGTCGTTTCTCACGCAATGCCCTGGTTCGTGGCCTTTGCTACGGTTACGTCGAGCTGTTCCGAAACGTGCCCATCCTGCTTCAGCTGCTGATGTGGTACCTGTTCTTTCTGGAGGTGCTGCCGCCATCAAACAGCTCGATGAATGCGGCGGGCCTTTTCTTCCTGAGCAAGAGCGGCCTGTCGTTTCCCGTTCCGGTATCCGGCACCTACCACGTTCTGGCAGGCGCCCTGGCGGGCCTTGTGGCTGGCGTGATCTGGCGCCAACAGATGCAGAAACGCTTCGAGCTGACAGGCCGTGACGGTGACCGCTTCTGGGTGCCGGTGACGCTGGTGGTCGTCCTGGCCATCGTGGGCTGGATGGTGGCCGGCATGCCCAAGGAATGGGAGGTTCCCGAACAGTTGGCCTTCATGGTCGACGGGGGAGCGAGCCTGTCCGCCGAGTTCCTTGCCTTGCTCATCGGCCTGACCATCTACACCGCCGCCTTCGTGGCCGAAGTGGTTCGCGGTGGCATCCAGTCGGTCAGCCGTGGCCAGGACGAAGCGGCTGCGGCCCTGGGCCTGAGCCAGCGCCAGAAGATGAAGCTGGTCATCCTGCCCCAGGCCATGCGCGTGATCATTCCGCCACTGACCAACCAGTACCTGAACCTCACGAAGAACTCTTCACTGGCCGTCGTGGTGGGATACCCTGATGTGGTGTCCATTGCCAACACCACACTCAACCAGAGCGGCCGGGCGGTGGAGTGCATCGCCGTCATCATGCTGGTCTACCTGACCACCTCCCTGTCCACCTCCCTGATCATGAACTGGTACAACCAGCGCATGGCCATCAAGGAACGCTGAGGCGACCCCACATGGCACAGACATTCACTCCCATTGCCGCACGGCCCTCGCCTGTGCGCACCACCGGCGCCTTGGCCTGGATCCGCCGCAACCTCTTTGCCGACTGGCGCAGCACGATCACCACGGTGTTCATGATTGGCCTGGCCCTCTACTTCCTGCCAGCACTCTGGCGGTGGGGGCTGGCCGGCGCCGTCTTCGGCGCCGACCCCGATGCCTGCCAGGCGGCCCGGGGCAGCGGTGCCTGCTGGGGCGTTGTGACCGAGAAGTACCGGATCATCCTGTTTGGCCGTTACCCCTTTGAAGAGCAGTGGCGCCCGCTGCTGGCCACCAGCCTGATGGTCGGGGGCCTGGTGCTCAGCTGCATCCGCTGGTTCTGGAAGCCCTGGCTTGCCATCCTGTGGGTCGGCATCCTGGCCGTGTTCTTCACCCTGATGGGGGGTGGCAGTTTCGGTCTGAGCGAAGTCCGCACCGACCTCTGGGGCGGCCTGCCACTGACGGTCATGCTGGCCACACTGTCGATCTTCCTGGCCTTCCCCATCGCCATCCTGGTGGCGCTGGGCCGACGCAGCCATCTGCCCGCCATCCGCTCGGCCTGCATCGTCTACATCGAACTGATCCGGGGTGTGCCGCTCATCTCGGTGCTGTTCATGGCGTCCTTCATGTTCCCGCTGTTCATGCCCCAGGGCATGAGCATCGACGTGCTGGTGCGCGTGGTGGCCGGCATCACGTTGTTCGCCGCCGCCTACATGGCCGAGATCATCCGTGGCGGCCTGCAGGCCATTCCCAAGGGGCAGCTGGAAGCGGCCGACACACTGGGTCTGAGCTACTGGCAGACCCAACGCAAGATCGTGCTGCCACAGGCCTTGTCCATGGTCGTCCCCAGCATGATGAACAACTTCATCTCCATCTTCAAGGACACCTCGCTGGTGACCATCGTCAGCCTGTACGAACTCACCGGTGCCCTGGCGCTGGCCCTCGACTCCGACGTCGAATGGCGGCCGTTCAAGATCGAGGCCTACCTGTTCATCACCCTGATCTATTTCACCTTCTGTTTCGCCATGTCCCGCTACAGCCTGTGGGTCGAGAAGCAACTTTCCGCCAGCAAGGCGCGCTGAAAGAACAACATGACCGAACCGATCATCCGTTTCGAAAAAGTCAACAAGTGGTACGGCAACGACTTTCATGTCCTGCGTGACATCGACCTGGACCTGCGTGACATCGACCTGGAAGTCGCCAAGGGCGAGCGCATCGTCGTTTGCGGACCGTCCGGGTCCGGCAAGTCCACCCTGATCCGCTGCATCAACCGGCTGGAGGAGCACCAGCAGGGCAACATCATCGTCAACGGCATCGAGCTGACCGACGATATCAAGGCCATCGACCAGGTCCGCAAGGAAGTGGGCATGGTGTTCCAGCAATTCAACCTGTTTCCCCACCTGACGGTGCTGGAGAACCTGACCCTGTCGCCCATGTGGGTGGGCAAGGTGCCCAAGAAGGAGGCTGAAGAGCGTGCCATGCAGCAACTCAAGCGTGTGCGCATCGCCGAGCAGGCCTCAAAGTACCCGCTGCAGCTGTCGGGCGGCCAGCAACAGCGTGTGGCCATCGCCCGCGCCCTGTGCCTGACACCCAAGATCATGCTCTTCGATGAGCCCACCTCGGCGCTCGATCCCGAAATGATCAAGGAGGTGCTGGATGTGATGATCGAACTGGCCAACCAGGGCATCACCATGATCTGCGTCACCCACGAAATGGGTTTCGCCAAGGCGGTGGCCGACCGGGTCATCTTC
>JALOSN010000340.1 GCA_025458415.1 Hydrogenophaga sp. | reverse complement strand
CCCGAAGGGCCGCCGTGTGGAAGCCCGCTTCCCGGACCCCATGGCCAACCCCTACCTGTGCTTCTCGGCCCTGCTGATGGCCGGTCTGGACGGCGTGGAAAACAAGATCCATCCGGGCGAAGCCGCCACCAAGGACCTCTACCACCTGCCCCCGGAAGAGGACAAGCTGGTGCCGACCGTGTGCCACAGCCTCGACATGGCGCTGGACTACCTCGACAAGGACCGTGCCTTCCTGACCAAGGGCGGCGTGTTCACCGATTCCATGCTCGACGCCTACATCGAGCTGAAGATGCAGGAAGTCAGCCGCGCACGCGTCGAAGTCACCCCGACCGAGTTCGACATGTACTACAGCCTGTGATCCGGATCGTCTGATCCGTCAGGTGTAACAGGGGCAGCGAAGGCTGCCCCTTTTCGTTGTGCGCTTGCGGCATACTTGGCGCCGTCCTGCCGGTTCAGGGGCACTTTTGTCCGTTCGGGGGTTCCCAAACGCATCCGGCCCGTCCAAGATGGCTGCCCCAAGGCACCGTATCCATGACCCCATGTCCATGCCGATGCTCCGAAAACACCTGCAGCTGATACCCATCGCCCTGGTGGCGTGGTCGGCCGTTGGCCCAGCGGCCCACGCGCAGGGCCAGATCTTCCGCTGTCCGGGCACACCGGTCGAGTACATCAACGACCCCCAGCAGGCCCGCACGCGCGGCTGTACGCCCATGGAGGGCGGGAACATCACGATCATCCAGGGCACGTCGCCACGTGCAGCCCCGGCCCCGTCGCCGGCGCGACCCGCGTCGACACCACGCAACGGCGGCGACCGCGTCGATCCGGCCACCCAGAGGGCGCGCGAGAGCGACGCCAGGGCCATCCTGGAGAACGAGCTGCGCCAGGCCCAGGAGCGGCTGGCCCAGGCACGCCGGGCGTATGCCGACGGACAGCCTGAAAAGCAGGGCATCGAGGGCCGCAACCACCAGCGCTACCTGGACCGGGTGGCCGAGTTGCGGGCCGCGGTCAACCGTGCGGAAGCCGATGTGACCGGCATCCAGCGCGAGATTGAACGCCTGGGACCGTCTTCCGCACCTTCCAGCAGCAACCGATGAGCGAGGCAGGGGAGTCCCCAGGCTCCCGTTCGATTGCTGCCAGCGCCGTGTCGGCGCTGAAGAAGGCCGGTCGGCGCGTGACGCGACCCGCCTCGCCGGCCCAGCGCTTCCACTCGCTGGACTTGCTGGCCACCCTGGTGGCGGTGGTGGATGAACAGGGCTGTGTGCTGTTTGCGAATGCAGCCCTGGAGGACGCCCTGGGCATGTCCCGCCGCAGCATCAACGGAACCCGCCTGCAGGAGTGCTTCACCGAGCAGTCCCTGCTGGACACCGCCCTGCAGGGCGCGCGGGGTAACGAGTTTGCCGCTCTGCGCTACGACGCCTGGTTGCGCCGTCAGGCGCACGATCCGTTGCCGGTACATGTGGTGGTGGCCCAGACCGAAACCGCCGGCGAGGTGATTGTCGAGCTGCTGCCGCTGGAGCAGCAGACCCGGCAGGAGCGCGAGGAGCGGCTGCTGGACCAGGCGCAGGCCAACAAGGAGCTGATCCGCAACCTGGCGCATGAGATCAAGAACCCGCTCGGGGGCATTCGTGGTGCTGCCCAGTTGCTCCAGATGGAGCTGGGAAGCAAGGAGCTGATCGAGTACACGCAGGTGATCATCCATGAGGCCGACCGCCTGCAGTCCCTGGTCGACCGCCTGCTGGCCCCGCACCGGCGGCCCCATGTGGTGGGGGATGTCAACATCCACGAGGTGTGCGAACGGGTGCGCTCGCTCATCCTGGCCGAGTTTCCGCGGGGCCTGCGGGTGGTGCGCGACTACGACACCTCCATTCCCGAGTTCCGCGGCGACCGCGAGCAGCTCATCCAGGCGGTGCTGAACATCACCCACAACGCGGCGCAGGCCCTCTTCGAGCGCATCGCTGCCGGTGACGGCGAGATCATCTTCCGCACCCGGGTGAACCGCCAGGTGACCTTCGGCAAGCAGCGCTACAGGCTGGCACTGGAATTGCATGTGATCGACAACGGGCCTGGCGTGCCGGACTCGATCAAGGACCGCATCTTCTTCCCGCTGGTGTCGGGACGCGAAGGCGGATCCGGCCTGGGGCTGACGCTGGCGCAGACCTTCGTGCAACAGCACCATGGCCTGATCGAGTGTGAGAGCGTGCCGGGTCGAACGGACTTCAAGATCCTGATTCCGTTGCCCTGACCACACACATACGCCTTGCCTGACGAAGGGACGACCTGCACATGAAGCCGATCTGGATAGTGGACGACGACCAATCGATTCGCTTCGTGCTCGAAAAGGCCCTTCTGAGGGAGAACCTGCCCACGCGCAGTTTCACCAATCCGCTGGAGGTGCTGGCCGCCCTGGACGAAGGTCCGGACAGTGAAGGACCGCAGATCCTCGTCAGCGACATCCGCATGCCTGGTGGCTCGGGCCTGGATCTGCTGGACAAGGTCAAGGAGCGCCTGCCTGGACTGCCCGTCATCATCATGACGGCGTTCTCCGATCTGGACAGCGCGGTCTCCGCTTTTCAGGGCGGTGCCTTCGAGTACCTGCCCAAACCGTTCGACCTGCCCAAGGCGGTCGAGCTGATCCACCGTGCGGTGGAGGAAAGCCAGCGTGAGGAGGTGTCCCAGGAGACCATCGGTGCCGCCCCCGAGATGCTGGGCCAGGCTCCGGCCATGCAGGATGTGTTCCGCGCCATCGGCCGCCTGAGCCAGAGCAATGTGACGGTACTGATCACCGGCGAGTCCGGATCGGGCAAGGAGCTGGTGGCCCGGGCGCTGCACAAGCATTCGCCGCGGTCGGGTGGCCCGTTTCGGTGCGTTCACCGGCGCGCAGACCATGCGGCGCGGGCGCTTCGAGCAGGCCGAGGGCGGCACGCTGTTCCTGGACGAGATCGGCGACATGCCGTTCGATCTGCAGACGCGCCTGCTGCGCGTGTTGTCCGACGGGCATTTCTACCGGGTCGGCGGACACAGCGCGGTCAAGGCGAACGTGCGCGTGATCGCGGCCACCCACCAGAATCTGGAGCAGCGGGTCAAGGAAGGCGGGTTCCGCGAGGATCTGTTCCATCGCCTCAACGTCATCCGGCTGCGCCTGCCGGCCCTGCGTGAGCGCCGGGAAGACGTGCCCATGCTCACGCGCTACTTCCTGCAGCAGAGCGCCAAGCAGCTGGGCGTGGAACCCAAG
>JALOSN010000339.1 GCA_025458415.1 Hydrogenophaga sp. | reverse complement strand
CCAGCAGCTGGACGAGCAACTGCTGGCCCGTCAGGCCGCGTTCCATCGCGAAGCGGCCTTGGCCTACACCGAACTTGCCGAGTCGGTTCGGCAATCTCTGCAGGAGGGCCTGGCCGCCAGCGCCCGAGCGGCAACCGAAGGGCTTGAACCCTTGGTGCAGCGGGCCATGGAGGGCATGGCCACCGAATCGGCACGCCTTCATCAAGGCGTGGCGCAGGCCGTGCAGGCGCAGCTGGCCGGCCTGTTGCCAGCTTCGAGCAACGCAGTGCCCAGCTGGTGGCCAGTGTGCAGGCTGCACAAGAGCGCGCACAGGACGAACGCCAGCGGGCCGAGCAGCAGCAGCAACAGGCGCTGACCACCACCCTGGAACAACTGGGGCGCACACTGGGCCACGAATGGCAGCAGGCCGGCGAGCAGTCTCAGGCCCGTCAGCAGGCTGTGATGCAGGCGCTGGAGACCACCGCGACCGCCATGGCCGAGCGCAGCAGCGAGCTGGCCACCGCCCTTGAAGCCCCCATGACGGGATTGATGCAGATCGCGTCCGAGGCCCCCAGGGCCGCTGCCGAGGTCATCGCCCAGCTGCGGGAACAGATGGGGAATCTGGCTGAGCGCGACAACGCCACCCTGGCCGAGCGGGCCGACCTGGTGGACCAGATCGGTACCCTGCTGCGGCAGGTGCAGCAGACCACCGGGGAGCAGCGCGCAGCGATCGAACAGCTGGTGGCCTCGGCCGCCGGACACCGTCGGCGCCCAGGCGGGGCGCGCCGAAGCCATGGCCGAACAGGCCGCCACCAGCGCGGCCCAGCTGGCCAGCCTGGGTCAGGCATTCGAGAAGGGCGCACAGCAACTGGCGGCCAGCCACGAAGAACTGGTGCAAAGCCTGCACGGCGTTCAGACAGCCATCGACCAGTCACGCTCGCGCAGCGACGAGCAACTGGCCTACTACGTGGCGCAGGCGCGAGAGGTCATCGACCTGAGCATCAGCGCGCAGCAGGGCATCATTGAAGACCTGCGGGGTCTGAAGACCGCCGTCCGCGCCACCGCAGGATCCGTGTGATGAGCGCGTTTCAGGATCCGCTGGCCGGCGACGGCCGGCATGCTGACGAAGCCGACGAGACCACCGCGCCGGTCTGGTCTGTCTTTGGCGACCTCATGGCCGGCCTGGTGGGTGCCTTTGTGCTCGTGTTCATCGGTGTGCTGCTGACCCAGGTCGACCTGGTCAACAGCCTGCAGGCCGAGATCGAAAAACGGCAACAGGAAGAAGCCCGCCGCATGGCGCTGGAGAAGGCCTTGGCCGTGCCCCTGGCCAGCGGCCGCATCACGCTGGACAATGGGCGAATTGGCATCAGTGGCAGCGTGCTGTTCGACCTCAACTCGGCCCAGCTTCGCCCCGAGGGCGAACAACTGCTGCAGGCCCTGGTGCCGCCGTTGCGCGTGTACCTGGAGGAACGCGACGACATGCTCATGGTCAGCGGCTTCACCGATGACCGACCTGTCAGCGCCGCCAACACCCAGTTCAAGGACAACCTGGACCTGTCGGCCCAGCGCGCCCTGACCGTCACGCGTACCCTGATTGCCCAGGGCATGCCGCGCTCGCGCCTGTTCAGCGCCGCCTTTGGTGCCGAGCAGCCGGTGGCCAGCAACGCCGATGAAAAGGGCAGGGCCCTCAACCGCCGGGTGGAGATGGCTCCGGTGCCCCGGGCCGGCCAGAGGGCCGCTGACCCCGTTCCATGAAGACGACAGGCAAACCCGTGCCGGAGTGCCCGCTGGCCTCACTGAACGCCTATATCGTTCAGGCTTCCCAGGCGGCGCGCCAGGGACAAGACAAGGGTGCTGTTGAGCTTGCCGGATCGGCGTGGCCGCCCCTTCGCAGCGCGCAACGCTTTGCCGAAACCTGGGAGCGTCTGGAAGCCGAGGTGCAGGTCCAGCAGGCGCTTGAGCGTGCCCCGCAGAATGCCGGTCCGCTCAATCCGCAGCGCTTGATGGTCGAGACCCTGGCCCGCATGGGTGAGCTGTCGCCCCATTACCTGCGCCGTTTCCTGGCCCATGCCGAGACCCTGCTCTGGCTGGAGCGGGCCCAGGCTTCCCTCAGGCAGCCGGTCACCGCCCAGGTCAGGGGCGGTGCGGGCAAGCCGCCCAAGGCATCACGCAACAGCCGCAAGCTGTCCTAGTTGGCAGTCCGGCCCGGTGCGGGGAATGCATGGCCATGCCGGCCCACATAGTCGGTGAGCAGCCGCCAGACCGATTCGTCGTGGCAGATGCGGTCGCTCAGGCGGTGGAAGACATGCGCCGGGTCGGCGGCCATTCTCTCCAGCCACAACTCGCGCAGCGGTGCGAACAGATGCGGCTCGGCAAACGGGAACAGGGCCGCCGAATCCTCGATGCAGGATGCGGCTGATTCGGCGCCGATCCGGCGGTAGGCCGCCACAAAGTCCTCGTAAGGCGGGTTGTTCGGAAAGTCGGCTTCGTAGAAGAAGGCCAGCCCGCCGCTTTCGATGATGCCTTGTGCCGATTCCACCATCAGCAGCGTCTGCAGCGGCACCTCAAGCCGGGCGAGGTCGCCGTCAGCCTCTGCAAGGCGCGAAACCGCATGGTCGTAGTGGTTGTCAAGGGCGGGGTCGAGCATCTCGCGGTTTCGGCATGAGGGCCCCACAGTTTGCACCACCCCGCGGGAGTGGCGCATCTCAATGGTCTGCAGCTTGCGGTATCAGGCTGGAACCCGCACGAACACGACCCGACCCTGGTGCTGAGGAACAGCGACGAAATGGCTCAACGGCCATGCATGGCGGCAGGCCTGGGTGGTGAAGCCATCGGGCCACGTCGACTGCCAGGACACGGTGAGGGTGCTACCGGATCGCGTGACGCCGGTGATGGTCGGTATGTAGCACCGTATGCCCACTCCCAAGGAGACACCCACGACCATGTTCGACCCGAAGTCGAATATTGGCAACTCCGTGGCGCCAGCCCCGGACTGGGTGAAGGGTCCCCAGACGGCGGTCAGTTCTTCCTGGCTCCGAAAGCTGTAGTTGCCCAGAGGATAGCTTCCGAAGACTTCCGAGGTCACGTCGACAAAGGGCACCGGGTCGGCGTCGGATCCGCCACAGGCGACGGCCATGCTGACGGCCATGGCAAGTGCCGCCACGCGCAAGGCGGCGCTGCACCTGGTCATGGTGGGGCGGGATGTGCAGGCATCGTTGGCGGCGGTGGCTGGTCGGCCTGGGCATGAAATGTGAGGCACGGTTCACTCCTCGCGGTGGCCGGACGCAACGCACAGGCACCGCACCGTCCACCCAATGCCATTGTCCGGGACGTGGGCAGTGACTGTCGAATGCCCGAGGCGACCATTTCGTTCAGAATACGACCAATTGGTAAAACGGAGTTGCCGAACATGACCCAGATCCACCCCTCCCTTCGTCTGGCCATCGGAGTTGCCATGGCCGCTGCAGGCAGCCTCCCGGTCCATGCGTCTGATGCTGAATCAGGGCGTCCTGCCCAGCCTTTGTGGGAAATCGGCGCCTTTGCTTTGGGCGTTTCCCAACAGGCGTATCCGGGATCCGACACGCAGCTCCAGCGTGGCCTGGCGCTGCCCTTTGTGATCTACCGCGGTCAGTGGTTGCGTGCCGACCGCGACACCCTGGGGCTGCGTGCCATCAAGACCCGCCGTGTTGAGGTGGACGTGGGATTTGCCGGGTCGTTCGGTGGCGGTGATGACGAAATCGAGGCGCGGCGCGGCATGCGCGAGCTGGGCACACTGGTGG
>JALOSN010000338.1 GCA_025458415.1 Hydrogenophaga sp. | reverse complement strand
GTCGCCTGGCATGGTCTGGCCCGGACCGGACGGGACATGGATCCGCTGGCGACCCACCTGTCAGACCGTGGCTGGCGTGTGGTCTGCCCGGACACCCTCGGCCGCGGGCTGTCGCAATGGAGTCCTGTCCCGCATGAGGAGTACTGCCTGGGCTTCTACGCGAAGCTGGCGCGCGCGCTGCTCGACCAGTTGGCCCTGTCACATGTGCACTGGGTGGGCACATCCATGGGTGGGGCCATCGGCATGGTGTGCGCCGACGGCCTGCTGCGTGGTCGCATCGGGCGGCTGGTGCTCAACGACATCGGCCCCAGGCTGGCGGAAGCGGCTGTCGAACGCATCCGCAGCTACGCGGGCAACCCGGCCGCTTTTGGCACCATGGGTGAACTGGAGCAGTATTTCCGCACCATCTACAGGCCTTATGGTTTCCTGCCCGATGCGCAGTGGCGGCTGCTCACCGAAAGCTCGATGCGGCGTCTGCCCGATGGCCGGGTCACCCCGCACTACGACCCGGCCATGGTGCAGCAGTTCTCGGTGCACCCTGATGACTACGACCTGTGGCCGGTATACGACCGCATCGACATACCGGTGCTGTGCCTGCGTGGCGCCGACTCCGACCTGCTGCTGGCAGAAACAGCCGACGAGATGCAGCGCCGTGGACCGCGGGCACAACTGGTGACCATTGCCGGGTGCGGCCATGCACCCGCCCTCAATGTCCCGGACCAGCTGGCCCTGGTGGAGCGCTTCCTGACGGGTTGAACCTTCAGTCCTTGGCGCCCATGGCCAGGGCGCGCGAGCGGCTCTCCTGCAGGTCCATGGGATTGTCGGCCTGCCGGGTAGGCCAGCCCTGCAGGTGTCGCTCGGCCAGGTCGGCCATGGCGCGGATCCAGTCCGGGCTGTCGTTGAGACAGTCGAGGTGAAGCCGGGGCAGACCACGTCCACGCTCCTGAGGCCGGCCTGTGCCTTGGCCACCAGGGTCGGTTCGGTGTAGGGCTCCAGCCACTTGGCCTTGCCAAATCGCGACTGGAAGGTCACCGTGTAGCGGTCCCTGGCCAGCCCCAGACGTTCGGCCACCAGGCGTGCGGTCTTGTGGCACTCGCAATGGTACGGATCGCCCAGCAGCAGGGTGCGTTCGGGCACGCCGTGAAAGCTCATCACCAGGTGGTCGGCCTGGCCTTGGTGCATCCAGTGGTGCTGGATGCGTTTGGCCAGGGCCTCGATGTAGCCCGGGTCGTCGTGGTAACGGTTGATGAAGCGCAGCTCCGGCAGTTGTCGCGCCTTCAGGCCCCACAGGGCCACGGCATCGAACACGCTGGCGGTGGTGGTGCCGCTGTACTGCGGGTAGGCTGGCAGGATGAGCATGCGGGTCACGCCCTGAGCCTTGAGCTCGTCCAGCACCGCCGGGATGGACGGGTTGCCGTAGCGCATCGCGTAGCGCACCGTGACCTGGTGGCCTCGTTCGCCCAGGTAGCCGCGCAGCAGGGTGGCCTGCTTTTCGGTCCATACCTTCAGTGGCGAGCCCTCGGGCGTCCAGATGCTGGCGTACTTGGCGGCGGACTTGGCCGGTCGCACGCGCAGGATGATGCCGTGCAGGATCAGGGCCCAGATGGCCTTGGGAATCTCGACCACGCGGCCGTCGCCCAGGAATTCGGCCAGGTAGCGGCGCAGGGCCGGTGCGGTGGCCTCATCGGGGGTGCCGAGGTTGCACAGCACGACAGCCGTACGGGCCGCCTGGCCATGCGAAAAGGGTGGTTCGGGTTGGAAGGGCATGCGCTATTCTCCCTTACCCATGAATTCCCCCTCTGACCCTGCACTGACTGCCGCTTGGCCGCCAGCACGGCTGGAGCCCGGTCGGGTCCGGGCCATCACGCTTGACCTGGACGACACGTTGTGGCCGATCTGGCCCACCATCGCCCGTGCCGAGGCGGTGATGCAGGCCTGGCTGGCAGCACAGGCGCCCGCCACGGCGGCGCTGTGCCTTCAGCCCGGTGTGCTGCGTGGCACCCGGGAGCGCATCGGGCGCGATCGCCCCGACCTCGCGCATGACCTGAGTGCATTGCGCCGGGAAACGGTCCGTTGCCTGCTGCTGCAGGCCGGTGACGACCCGGTGCTGGCCGAACCGGCCTTCGAGGTGTTCTTTGCCGAGCGCCAGCGCGTGGAGCTCTTTGACGACGCGCTGCCAGCCCTGTCCTGGCTGTCTGCACGCTACCCGGTGGTGGCCCTGTCCAACGGCAATGCCGATTTGCAGCGGGTCGGCATTGCGGAGTATTTCCACGCCGCCATCGGCGCCCGTGAATTCGGGGTCGGCAAGCCGGACCCCCGGATCTTCCACGCAGCGGCGGATGCCGCCGGGGTGCCGGCACACGCGGTGCTGCACATCGGTGACGACGCCCATCTGGATGCCTTGGGTGCCCTGGAGGCCGGCATGCAGGCGGCGTGGGTCAACCGCGGTGCTCACGATTGGCCTCATGAACCCAGGCGCCCCCATGTGACCCTGAGCGACCTGTGCAAGCTGGTGGATCTGCTGGGTCAGGTCGCTCCCTAAGCCGGTATGCTGACGCCTGTACCCGGGCCTTGATGGGCGTTGTGCAGTGCGGGTGTCCGCTGTGCCCGGCCCGAGTCGGCCTTTTGCACCACATCCCATGTCTCGAACCGCGTTGACCGTCCTGACCACCCTGGCCTGTGCCGCGCTGCTGGCCGCTTGCGGCAAGTCCGATCCGGCCGGCTCCGCCACCGCATCCGCCGAGGCCACCAGCCAGGCTTGCGGCCAGGTGTCGGTGGCCAGCATGAGCTGGCAGTCGGCCGAGCTGCTGGCCCAGGTCGACCGTCTCATCCTCAGCAGCGGCTATGGTTGCGAGGTGGCGCTGATACCTGGTGACACCTTGCCCACATTGACCTCGATGATGGACAAAGGCCAGCCGGATGTGGCGCCCGAGGCCTGGATCAGCGCCCTCCGGCAGCCGCTGGACGAGGCCGTCAGCGAAGGTCGGTTGCACTATGCCGCGCGCGCGCTGCTGGATGGCGGCATGGAGGGCTGGTGGATCCCCCGGTACCTGGCCGATGCCCACCCGGACATCAGAACCATCGACGACGCACTGGCCCGGCCCGGTCTTTTTCCGTCGAGCGAGGACAAGTCAAAGGGCGCCGTGCACAACTGTCCTGCGGGCTGGCATTGCCAGATCACGACCGCCAACGCCTTCAAGGCCTGGGATGCTGCCAGCAAGGGGTTCGTGCTGCTGGACAGCGGCTCGGCTGCAGGGCTGGATGGCTCGATTGCCAGGGCCCACGAGCGGAAAGAGGGCTGGCTCGGCTATTACTGGGCACCGACGGCCATGGTGGGACGGTACGACATGGTCAGGCTCGACCCCGGCGTGCCTCATGACAGTCAGGCCTGGGACAGCTGCAACACCAGGCCTGACTGCGATCAGCCTCGCCAGCTGGACTGGCCCCGTTCCGAGGTGTTCACCGTGCTCACCGACCGGTTCCATAAGGCCGGCGGACCGGCCATCGGCTATCTTCAGAAGCGGGCATGGAATACCGAGACCGTCAATGACCTGCTGGCCTGGATGAGCCTGAACCAGGCCGATGCCGAGGCCGGCGCGCGGCATTTCTTGCGCACACAACCCGACGTCTGGCAGTCCTGGGTTGAGGCCGAGGTCGCTGAGAAGGTGAGGGCCTCGCTCTGAAGCCGGGCAGGGCGACCGTTGGGGCCGTTCAGGTGCTGCGCCAGGCCCGGGTCACCAGCCCCAGAGCAGGCGGCTGGAGATCCAGCCCGAGGTGCCGTTGGCGGTGTGCTCCACCCTCACCCACCCTTCGCGCTTCTCGCGCGTGCGCAACACGTCGCCGTAGTCGGCCTGGCCCACCACTGCATGCTGGGTGCCGGGGCCGCGGCGGATGTTGGCGGTGCGCGACTTGACCACGTGGTGCGGCGCAGCGCCGACC
>JALOSN010000337.1 GCA_025458415.1 Hydrogenophaga sp. | reverse complement strand
TGCTGGGCCCGGGCGTGCAGCGTCTGGTGACCGATCGACTGGGTGGCGGTCTGGATGATGCCGGCCTGGGGATGGGCTTCCATGAGCTTGGCCAGGGTGACCAGCGAGGCGCCACTCATCACGCTGTCGGCATCGAGTACCACCATGTAGTCGTACTGACGGCCCCAGCGACGGCAGAAATCGGCCACGTTCCCCGCCTTGCGGTGGGTGCGGCGGCGGCGCAGCCGGTAATAGACCTGGACCGACGCTTCGCCGCCGGGGGTGGCCAGTGCGGAGCGCAGGGCCTCCCAGGCCTGCCGTTCGGCATCGATGGTTTCGGGGTCGTTGCTGTCCGACAGGACATACACGTCGAACTGGTGGCCATGGCCGGTGCCGGTCAGTGACTCGCAGGTGGCCCGCAGCCCGGCGAAGACGGTTGGCACGTCTTCGTTGCAGATCGGCATGATGATGGCGGTGCGTGCCTGTTCCGACAGTTCGCGACCCCGGACCGAGGCAGCCGAGACGCTGTGCGGGTCACCCTTCAGCAGCACCCATGCTCCCATGAGGGCGGTCACGAAGCCGGTGGCGACCCAGGTGGTCAGCACCACGAACAGGATGGCATGAACCGCCTGGACCCAGGCTGGACCGGCCTCGGGCTGAACCTGGGCGAACAGCAGGGCTGCCAGCAGGGAGGTGCAGATCGTCAGCAACAGGAATGTGCGGCGACGGCGCCCGGCGGCCCGCTCCCAGGGTGCCGTTGTGGGGCGGGGAGCCCGAGGCTCGCGGGGCGGCATGAGTCGGGTTGCCATCGACAGGGTGCCCGCACCCAGGCCCTTCCAGAACCCGACCCATGGGCGCGCCGGCATGGACCCGCGGACAACCGGCGGGGCCGTCACCGAGTTGGGATGGCGCTCCTCGCGCAGCAGCCCGCGGTCGGGCGCGTTCAGTCGGGCAGTATGACGTGCGTCCATGTTTCGCTCAGGGTGTGGTTGTCGGTTTGAAGAAAGGCGCGCAGTTCGACCGGCCGAGAGGGATCCAGGCGCTGCACACGCAGGCTCAGGCGCCAGGTGCCGGCGGCCGGAAACGGGTAGGCCAGGGCTTCCACGACCTGCCCGTTGGCGTCGGCCGTGACCACCGGGCGCACGCGGGTGCCGGCCGGAAGTGCCTGCAGCGACGGGCCGTCGAAATCGACCACGAAGTGCGGCTGCAGCCGCTGTTCGGCGGGTGTGAGCCGGGTGTAGCCGTGTCCCAGCCGGGACTGGGTGACCCAGGATCCGGGTGGCCTTTGCTGCTGCTCGCCCTGCCAGTGCAGCTCGTAGGTGAAATCCAGTGCCTGACCCGGGGCTGGCAGCGAGGCCGGCACCCAGTAGGCGACGATGTTGTCGTGGGTTTCGTCCGGCGTTGGCAGCTGGACCAGTTCGACATGGCCGGGTCCCCAGTCACCCACGGGAGCCACCCAGGCGCTGGGGCGCTTCTCGTAGTTGGCTTCCGGGTCTTCGTAGCTGGTATGGCGGCGGTCGCGCTGCATCAGACCGAAGCCCTTGGGGCTGGTCATCCGGAAGCTGCTGACCGAGACCTGCCGCGGGTTCTGCAGCGGACGCCAGAGCCACTCGCCGCTGCCGCTGTGCATCAGGAGACCGTCGGAGTCGTGCACTTCGGGGCGGAAGTCGGTGGCGCTGGGCTGGTTCTCGCCGTGCAGGAACATGCTGGTCAGGGGCGCCAGGGCCAGGCGCGCGATCGGCTGACGACCCGGGCGCAGGTACACGCTGGCGCTGACGGTCATCACGGTGGATGTCCCGGGCCGGATCTCGAAACGGTAGGCACCCGTGGCACGGGGCGAGTCAAGCAGGGCCAGCACGGTCACGCTGCTGGCCTGTGGGTCCGGTTGCAGCAGCCAGAAATCGGTGAAGCGGGGGAATTCCTCCCCCTGGCCGCCCACGGTATCGATGGCCAGTCCGCGGGCCGACAGGCCGTATTGCTGGCCGGCGCCCAGCGCGCGGAAGTAGCTGGCGCCCAGGAAGACCACCAGCTCGTCCTTGTAGGCCGGGTTGTTCAAGGGGTAATGCAGCCGGAATCCGGCATGGCCCAGCTCGCCCCAGGCGGCGGTGTTCAGGCGGTTGCGGCCGTAGTCGTAGTCGGCCGCCTGGTGGGGCCGCTTGCGCACGCCCTGGGGACCCACCTCGTGGATGCGCACCGGCTGTCGCTGGTAAAGGCCCAGGTGGAAGAACTGTGCTTCGTAAGGCAGCTGGCGGTCGCGCCACAGCGCGCGGTCGGGGCGGAAGCGGATGTCCCGCACGCCGTCGTAGTCCAGGGCCGCCAGGTCGGCCGGCAGCCGGTCGGGCGTCGGGGTGTAAGGCCCCTGTGCCCGGGTGCGGGCCAGTTCCCTGAGGGCGGTCCAGTCCATGGCCTGGGCCAGCGGGCTGAAGCAGCCCAGGCAGGTCAGCAGGGCGATTGCCAGTCGGGCGCCCGGACGGGTCTGATGAAAGGCAAAAAAGGACAACATGCCCGACTAGGGCAAACCCTGTGCCAGGTCAAAATTTTCCTTTTAAATCAATGGTTTGAGATTTCTGTTCGTCCGTTGGAGGGACATCGCCGCCCGAATCGGTTCCCAAATGGCCCGATTTGTCGCCATCTGGCGACAAAAGCGCCGCCCATGCACCAAAAAGCGTTGTGATTCAAAGGGATACGTCGGTCACCCATCAGCGACAGGGTCGGAGACAGTGCCGGGAGGGTCGCTCTTGAACAGCCCTGGGGTGAGGTCGTGCTTCTGCAGCAGTCGGTAGAACTCGGTCCGGTTGCGCTGGGCCAGGCGGGCGGCGTCGGCGGCGTTGCCGTCGGTCATCTTGAGCAGTCCGACCAGGTAGTCGCGCTCGAAGCGGTGGCGGGCATCGGCGAAGCTCAGCACCTCGACGGACGGCGTGCGCAGCGCGCGCTGCACCATGGCCAGCGAGACCAGGGGTGTGGTGGACAGGGCGCAGGTCTGTTCCACCACGTTGTAGAGCTGGCGGACGTTGCCCGGCCAGCTGGCCATGGTCAGGGCCTTGAGCGCCTCCGG
>JALOSN010000336.1 GCA_025458415.1 Hydrogenophaga sp. | reverse complement strand
GCAGTTCGCCGGTGACCCGAAGGGCTCCGAGCGCGAGCGGGCCGATTTCCACAGTTCCAGGATCAATTTCATGGCCCTGATCTTCTGCCTGATGATCGGCACCGCGGCGCTGCCCCACATCCTGATGCGCTACTACACGGTTCCCAGCGTGCGCGAGGCGCGCGAATCGGTCACCTGGTCGCTGTTCTTCATCTTCCTGCTGTATTTCACGGCGCCCGCTCTGGCGGTGCTGGTCAAGTATGAGGTCTTCCATGTGCTGATCGGAACCCCGATCGACCAGCTCCCTCAGTGGGTCGCCTCCTGGAACCGGGTTGATCCCTCACTGATGTCGATCACCGACATCAATGGCGACGGTGTGCTGCAACTCAACGAAATGAGCATTGGCGGCGACATCATTGTGCTGGCGACGGCTGAAATCGGGGGGCTGCCCTACGTGATTGCGGGCCTGGTCGCCGCTGGCGGACTGGCCGCGGCGCTGTCCACGGCCGACGGCTTGCTGCTCACGATCGCCAACGCGCTCTCGCACGACATGTACTACAAGATGCTCGACCCGAACGCATCGACGGCGCGACGTGTCACGATCTCCAAGGTGATCCTGCTGGTGGTCGCTCTGATGGCCGCCTATGTGGCGGCGCAGAAGCCGGCCGATATCCTGTTCCTGGTGTCAGCGGCCTTTTCTTTCGCCGCGGCGGCGTTTTTCCCGGCCCTGGTCCTGGGCATCTTCTGGAAACGTGCCACCGGTCCCGCGGCTGCCCTGGGCATGCTGGCGGGCCTGGCCATCACCTTCTACTACATGGTGATGAACCAGCCCTGGCTGCGAGAGGTGTTCGGTGTGACATCGCCGGTCAGCCTCTGGTGGGGCATTCAGCCGATCTCGGCCGGCATCTTTGGCGTGCCCCTGGGCTTTGTGGTCATCATTGTGGTCAGTCTGATCACCCCCCAGCCCAGTGCACGGGTGCAGGAACTGGTGCAGTTCGTGCGCTACCCCAACCTGCACATTCCCTGATCAGCCGGCCCGACACGCCCACCTTCACGCTGGACGCAGGGCGTGAGCCCCGGTCAGACCGACATCCCGCCAGAAACCTCCAGCACCGCGCCATTGATATAGCTGGCTTCGTCGCTGGCCAGAAAGGCGTAGGCGTTGGCAATCTCGTCCGGCTGGCCGAGACGGCGAAGGGGCACGCGGTGCTCCATTTCCTGGATCACCTTCTCCGGGATGGTGCCCAGGATCGGGGTCTGGATGAAGCCCGGGGCCACCGCGTTGACCCGAACGCCTTTGGGGCCGAGCTCGCGGCTCCAGGTCTTGGTGAATCCGATCACGCCGAACTTGGTCGCCGCGTAGTTGGTCTGGCCGAAGTTGCCGTAGATGCCGACCACACTCGATGCATTGAGGATGACGCCTCGGCCCTGGGCCACCATGGTGTCGGCCACGGCCTGGGCGCAATGGAAGACACCGCGCAGGTTGACGTCGATCACCTGATCGAACTGCTCCAGCGTCATCTTCTGCAGGCGCGCGTCCTTGGTGATGCCAGCGTTGTTGACCAGCACATCGATGCGGCCGAAGCGTTCCAGCACCTGCGCCACGACCGCATCCACCATCTCGCGCCGGGTCACGTCCATGACAAAGCCGGCCGCGGTGGCGCCCTCCGCCTGGCATTGCGCCACTGTTTCATCGACGGCGGCCTGCCGCACATCGCAGGCCACCACGATGGCGCCTTCGCGAGCGAATTTCAGGGCGGTGGCCAGGCCGATGCCCTGGCCTGCGCCCGTGATGATGCTGACTTTGCCTTCAAGACGTTTCATGGATCAATGCTGGGGTTGGTGCTGACGAAGGCTGGACTTTACCGCGTCGTCGAGGGCAAATCCTTGACCGTAGCGCGTCGCCAGTTCGGCACAGCGTTTCTCGAAGGCGTCCATTCCCATGCCGTAGATGAACTGCAACGCCCCGCCGGTCCAGGCAGGGAAGCCGATGCCGAAAATCGATCCGATGTTGCCGTCGTGCACGCTGGTGAGAACGCCTTCGGCCAGGCAGCGCGCGGTCTCCACGGCCTGGCGGTAGAGGAGGCGGTCCTTCACGTCCTGCAGATCCCATTCGACGCCGGGTTTTTCGAACAGGGTCTTGAGCTGGGGCCACAGCACCTTCTTCTGGCCTTCGGGGTAGCCGGCCTGCGCGGTTGTGCTGCCTGACCATGCGTTCAACCAGCGTTTCTCCGGGCGTTGCGACATACTGCCGGCCTTCCTTCTGGAAGTCGATGCGGGTTTGCTCCAGCACGTGCACCGAGAGGCTGAGGGCGGTTTCGTCCAGCACCGCCAGCGGTCCCACCGGCATGCCCGCCTGCATGGCGGCGTTTTCGATCACCGGCGCAGGGATGCCTTCGCCCAACATGGCGGCACCTTCCATGACAAAGGTGCCGAAGGTGCGGCTGGTGTAGAAGCCGCGCGAGTCATTGACCACGATGGGCAGCTTGCCCAGGGCCTGCACGTAGTCGTAGGCGCGCGCGATGGTCTCGTCATCGGTCTGCCGACCGCGGATGATTTCCACCAGCTTCATCTTGTCGACTGGACTGAAGAAGTGGATGCCGACGAACTTCTGCGGCTTCGCGCTGGCCTGGGCCAGACCCGAGATGGGCAGGGTGGAGGTGTTGCTGGCAAAAAAGCCCCCTTCGGCGAGCATGGGCTCGGCTTCCCTGGTCACCACGGCCTTCAGTTCCCGTTGCTCGAACACGGCTTCGATGATCAGATCGCAGCCCTTGAGGTCGGTGGCACTGGCCGTTGGGGTGATGAGGTTCAGCATGTCCTGCTGCTTGTCGGCGCTCATCTGACCCTTGTCGACCCGCTTCTGCGTCAGCCGGGTGGTGTAGGACTTGCCTTTCTCGGCCATCTCCATGCTGACGTCCTTCAGCACGGTGGCGATGCCCCTGGAGACCTGTGCGTAGGCGATGCCCGCACCCATCATGCCTGACTGACCGCCCTTGATGGCGTTCATGTTGAAGAAGAAGGTGTTGATCATGTTGCGCGCCACCGGCCCCACCATCAGGCTGGCGAGGTAGCGGCTTTCCACACGCATGGCGGTGTCGAAGTCGACCATCGCGCCTTCCACCATGGCGGCCAGCGCCGCCTCCGGTGCGGGGTAGAGCCCGCGCGTCTTCTGTTTCAGTACCGCGGGAGCCACGCTGAGCATGCCGGCGATCTTGGGGTTGCTCGGCGTGCCGCCCGGCATCTTGTAGTCCTTGCGGTCCCAGACATGGGTGCAGGCCTCTGGCTTTCCCCGAGACGCCTCGATGAAGGCCAGCGCGCGCGGCACCAGTTCGTCGGGTGTGGCGACCAGTTCGTGCACCACGCCGATCTTCATCGCCTCTTCGGGACCGAACAGCCTGCTTTCCAGGATGTAGGGCTGGGCCGCCATCAGGCCGAGCACGCGGGTCATCTTGGTGATGCCGCCGCCGCCCGGAATCAGCCCCAGCGTGATCTCTGGCAGACCGAACTGGACCTTGGGGTTGTTCACGGCAATGCGGTGGTGACCTACCAGTGCCACCTCCCAGCCGCCGCCAAGGGCGGCACCATTCAGGCAGGACACCACCGGCACACCCTGCGTTTCGATGGTGCGGAAATTCTTCTTGATGCGTTCGATCTCGCGGAACACCCGCGGCCCGTCCGCCTCGGTCGAGCGCATCACGCCCTTGAGGTCGGCGCCGGCGAAGAAGGTGCTCTTGGCCGAGGCGAGCACGATGCCCCTGAGCTGGGCCTTGTCCTTGACCACCTGTGCAGCGATGGCGTCCAGGTCGTCCTGCCATTGCAGGCACATGGTGTTGACCGGCGAGCCCTGCTCGTCGAAGGTGATGGTGGCGATGCCGTTGGCTAGTTCGTAGCGGATGGTATTCGTGATCATGTGGGTGGTCTCCGCTGTTGATCAGACGCGTTCAACGATGGTGGCGATGCCCATGCCGCCGCCGACACACAAGGTCGCGAGGCCGTAGCGTTTGCCCGTGCGGTGCAGCTCGTCGATCAGCGTGTTCAGGATCATCGCCCCGGTCGCGCCCAGCGGGTGGCCCATGGCGATGGCGCCGCCATTGACATTGACCTTTTCGTGCGGCACGCCCATCTCCTGCATGAATTTCATGGGCACGACCGCAAAGGCCTCGTTGACCTCGAACAGGTCGATCTGGTCGATGCGCATGCCCGCCTTGGCCAGCGCCTTGCGGGCCGCCGGCATGGGGCCGGTCAGCATGATGGTCGGGTCGGCACCCGAGAGGGCCGCAGCCACGATGCGTGCACGGGGGGTGAAGCCATGGGCCCTGCCGGCCGCCTCATTGCCGATCAGGATGGCAGCGGCCCCGTCCACGATGCCCGAGGAGTTTCCCGCATGGTGCACATGGTGGATGCGCTCGACCTGCGGGTAACGCTGCAAGGCCACGGCGTCGAAACCCATGGCGCCCAGCTGCTCAAAAGCCGGCTTGAGCCCCGCCAGCCCTTCCATGGTGGTGTTCGGCTTGATGAACTCGTCCTTCTCCAGGATGGTCAGCCCCATCCGGTCCTTCACCGGGACCACCGAGCGGTCGAAGCGTCCGGCATCGCGGGCCGCCGTCGCCCGCTTCTGGGACTCCAGGGCAAAGGCGTCCACGTCCTCGCGGGTGAACCCGTTGAGCGTGGCGATCAGGTCGGCGCCGATGCCCTGCGGGACGAAGAGCGTGGCGCTGTTGGTCTCCGGGTCCTGTGCCCAGGCGCCGCCGTCCGAGCCGATGGGCACACGGCTCATGCTTTCCACACCGCCGGCAACCACCAGGTCTTCCCAGCCGCTCCTGACCTTCATCGCCGCCATGTTGACCGCTTCCAGACCCGAGGCGCAGAAGCGGTTGATCTGTACACCCGCGCACCGCCAGTCCCAGCCGGCCTTCAGCGCCGCCACCTTGGCAATCACCGAGCCCTGCTCACCGATGGGGGCCACCACGCCCATCACCACATCGTCGACCGCGGCCGTGTCCAGGTCATTGCGTCGCTGGAGCTCTGACAGCAGGCCGGAAAGCAGGTTGATCGGCTTGACCTCGTGCAGGCTGCCGTCTTTCTTGCCCTTGCCACGCGGTGTGCGGATGGCGTCGTAGATGAAGGCTTCGCTCATGGTGTCTCCTGGGGAACTGCCCCGGTGGTCGGATCGGTCGGATCAGTATAGACTTTTGCCAAGCAAACGCTTTGTGAAAATCATCCTGTTCAGTCCAAAAGGTGACACCCATGATCGAACGCAGCCTGTTCAACGCCGATCACGAGGCTTTTCGCGACAGCTTCCGCCGCTTCGTGGAAAAGGAGATCACCCCCTTCCACGATGCCTGGGAAGACCAGGGCTATGTGGACCGCGAGGTCTGGCGCAAGGCCGGCCAGAACGGGTTCCTGTGCATGACGATGCCCGAGGCCTATGGCGGTGCGGGGGCTGACCGGCTGTATTCGGTGGCGCAAATGGAGGAACTCGCCCGTGCGGGTGTCAGCGGCATCGGCTATGGTCTCCACAGCGAGATCGTGGCGCCGTACATCCTGCATTACGGAACCGAAGCGCAGAAGCAGAAATACCTCCCCAGGCTGGCCAGCGGTGACATGGTCGGTGCCATCGCGATGAGCGAGCCGGCGGCGGGCAGCGACCTGCAGGGTGTCAAGACCACGGCGATCCGGCAGGCCGATGGCAGTTACCTGCTCAACGGCAGCAAGACCTTCATCACCAATGGCTGGCACGCCGATCTGGTGATCGTGGTGGCCAAGACCGATCCGGCGGCTGGCGCCAAGGGGACCAGCCTCGTGCTGGTGGAGCAGGGCATGCCGGGGTTTTCGAAGGGCAAGCGCCTCAAGAAGCTGGGGATGAAGGCGCAGGACACGTCCGAGCTGTTCTTCGACAACGTGAACGTGCCGGCAGAGAACCTGCTGGGCGGTCAGGCTTTCGAAGGCCGTGGCTTCATCTGCCTGATGGAGCAGTTGCCCTGGGAACGCCTGCAGATCGCCATCGGAGCGGTGGC
>JALOSN010000335.1 GCA_025458415.1 Hydrogenophaga sp. | reverse complement strand
TGACGCAGATCCAGTGCGGCCGTGGGCTCGTCCAGCAACAACCAGCGTGAAGCACCGTCCGCCGGTGCCTCCCAGATCTGGGCCAGAACCCGGGCCAGCTGCACACGCAACCGCTCGCCTCCACTCAGATGAGCGATGCTCCTGTCAGCCAGATGGGCCACGTCGGTGGCCAACAGGGCCTCGGTCACGATGCGGTCCTCCTCGCCGGATGGCCGCATGCGGTGCGGATAGCGCCCCAGCGCCACCACATCCTGCGCACTGAACTCGAAGGCCACGGTCGTGTCCTGCAGCAGCACCGACCGGCGGGTTGCCCAGCGCTCGGCCTGACCCACATCGACCGCCTGACCGTCGATGCTCACGGTCCCCTCCTGAGGTGCGAGCAGGCCAGAGAGCACCGACAGCAGGGTGGACTTGCCGGCGCCATTGGGGCCAAGGACCACACCGACTTGGCCGGCGGACAGCTGCAAACTCACATCACGCAGCAGCCAGCGGCCGCCACGCTGGACACCCACACCCGTGGCCGACAGGCCAGGCAGGCACGCCCCGGAACCGGACTCGGGCATCTCGGCCTCCTCCTCTTTCGGGGGCGCTCGCTCGTGCCAATCCGGCGGTGCGCCCTCAAACACCGAACGCCATTGCGGGTCGGACAAACGGGCATTCACAGATGTCTCCCGTGGCCACCGCGTAGCAACAGCAGAAAGAACGGCACACCGACCAGCGCGGTCAGCACGCCCAGGGGCAGCTCGGCCGGTTGGGCCACCGTGCGCGCCACCGCATCGGCCAGCACCACCAGGCAGGCACCCAGCAAAGCGGAGCCCGGCAGTACCCAGCGGTGATCCGGTCCGACCGCCAGACGCACCATGTGGGGCGCCACCAGGCCGATGAACCCGATGATGCCGGTGGTGGCGGTGACGGCGCCGACGGCCATGGCCGTCACCACCAATGCCCGGCGCTTGATCGGTTCCACGGCCACACCCAGCAAGACGGCCTGCGCCTCACCCAGGGCCAACGCATTGAGCGGACGCGCCATGCGAAGCCCGATCAACAGCGCCACTGCCGTCACACCGGCCACCAGCATCACCGCGCTCCAGCGGGCACCGCCCAGGCTGCCCAGCAACCAGAACTGGAGACTGCGCAGTTGTTCGTCGGTGGCGAGAAAGCTCAGCAACCCCAGTCCGGCGCCGGCCAGGGCGTTGATGGCAATACCGGCCAGCAGCAGCATGGACACCCGTGTACCGCCCTCCCCGCGCGACAGCGCGTGCACAAGCGCCGTCACCAGCAGGCCGCCGACAAAAGCCATCAGCACCAAAGCCCAGCTGCCCAGCGAACGCGGCAGCTCGGGGAACCACAGTGCACCCATGACAATGGTCAGGCCTGCCGCCAGGGCGGCCCCGCTGCTGACGCCGATCAGCCCCGGATCGGCCAGCGGGTTGCGAAACACCCCCTGCATGATGGCACCGGCCATGCCCAGACCCGCACCGGCCGCCAGCCCCAGCACCAGCCGCGGCAGGCGTATGTTCAGAAACACCAGGGCAGAAGGATCTGTTTCGACGCCCGGGGCGGTCCCGGCAAACGCCTGGTACAGCACCCCGGGCAGATTGGCCAGCGGCAGCCCGTAGGCGCCCTGGCCGGCTGCGTACAGCAGGCTGCCCAGCAACAGCACGCCCAGCATCGGCAAGGCCAGCTGCCGCGGCAGCCAACGCCCCACGGATGGTGTCCACGGCAGCGGCATCAGGAGCTCCGTCCATTTGCAGAGGGATCGGTGGCCTGCTTTGGGTGCAGGGCGCCGGTCGCCCCCGGCAGCATCCAGTCCACACAGTGGATCATGTTGCCGTCAAGGTCGCGAAAAGCAAACTCCCAGGCACCCCAGGGTTGCCGTCAAGGTCGCGAAAAGCAAACTCCCAGGCACCCCAGGCCTGGGGTTGGGGTCCGCATGCACACAGGCGGTTGCCGTGCACGCAATGGCGACCGCCGAGATCGGTTCGAATCTCGAGCATGACCGAGCGACGCAGGCTGGCATACAGGGCGTGGATGCGGGTCACCGGCACACTCACATGGCAGGGCTCGAATACGCCCTCACCCGGGCCACGGCGCTCCCAACGCCCAGGCGTCGCCCCGCAAGCCCACAGCTGAAGCTGGAGCGAACCATGGGCCACCAGGGCCACCACGCCAGGCACGATCTGCTGGCACTCAAAGCCCAGGACGCCTGTGTAGTCGGCCACGGAGCGGCCAAGATCCGGCGTACGTACCACCGCGCTCATGCCGCCATCAGCCCGTTGTGAAGCCGGGACACCACGTCCGGCAGGCGAGGCCCGAAGCCCAGCAGTGCCAGTGCGTCGTCGTGGATCAGGGTGCGGCCAGCGGAACGGGCACGCCAGGCAGGCGTCAGCGCAAGCTCGGGCCGACGCCAGAACGTGTCGGCGCCACCCACCGCCTCCAGCCCCTGGGTGGTCATCAGGATCACATCGGGCGCGGCGGCGGCCATGGCCTCTGCCGTCATGGGGCGGTAGCCGCTGAAGCCCTTCAACGCATTCTGGCCACCAGCCAGGCGGATCATGGCATCGGCTGCTGTCGCACGGCCCGAGACCATCGGGCTGCCGGCATGCGCCAGCACGAACAGCACCGATGGCGCCGGCCGCTGACCACGCTTGAGCAGTCCTTCCGTGACGGCAGCCTGCACCTGAACCCGGCGACGGTCCAGCTCAGCCCACAATGTCCGAGACTGCGCCAGCCGACCCGAGGCCTCCCCCACCGTCAGCACCTTCCGCTTCACCTCGTCCCAGCTGTGGTCCAAGGGCACCAGTTCGACGCGGACACGGGCGCTGCGCAACTGATCCAGCACCACCGTGGGCCCGGCGTCGGCGGTGGCGATCACCACGTCCGGTCGCAGCGACAACAGACCTTCGGCCGACAGCTGCCGAAGGTAGCCGACCTTGGGGGTCTGCTGGGCTGCAGACGGGTACAGGCTGGTGGTGTCGGTGCCGACCAGCTGCTGCTGAGCGCCCAGCGCGTAAACGATTTCGGTGATGGCACCACCCAGGGTTCGGGGGCGTCCACCCTCAGCGGCTGACTGGGGTGGGCGTGCCACCGCATCCGCATCGGCAGCCTTCGCCATCGCCGGCCAGCCGGATCCAGCGCCCAGCACGGCCAAGCCAGCCAGACCGGCCAGCCAGCGCCTTCTGGGCCCGCTGCCGGGCCAGTCGCTCTCTGGGCGAAAGAGCCGGCTCGGCATGGACATCCGGGAGATTTGGTGTTTCATGCGGCTCATCCATTGCAAGTCAGGTGGTCGGAATCCCGCCGGGTCTCCAGCAGCGGTTGCAGCAGGTCACGCCAGGCCTGAAGCTCGGGCTGTCCGGGTTTGCGGGCACCAAAGCACATGGCCATCAGGTCACCGGCGGCATCGAACAACTCCAGCGACGTCACAACGCCATCGTCGGTGGGCTTCTCCACCACCCAGCTGGTATCGATCCGGTCCTCGCGCAGGTGCAGGTTGAACCCCGGGTCGAGCACGTTCAGCCAGGTGGCGCCGCGCACCTCCATGGGTTCGACACGCTGCACCGGGCCGGTGTGGATCTGGATGCAGCCCGGGCTGCCGACAAACACCATGATGGGGGTGCCATCCAGCGACGCGGCCAGCAACATCGATCGCATGGCCGAATTCGGCACCCGATGGGCATACTGGCCTTCGACCAGGCGAAACGCCTGTTGCCGCTCCAGTCCGAACCGCCTGAGCAAGGGGAAGAACTGGTGCGTATCGGTCATGGCGCCCCAGGCATCGGCGAAGGCCACGGCATCCACTTCAGCCGCTGCCGATGGCGTGGAAACCGACGCTTCGACAGGCCCGAATTGCACCGCCTGCTCGGGGTCGACCCACCGGTTGAGCAGCTGTTCCCAGGCCACCAGGTCCGTTGCCGGCCGGGGGTAGACCTTGTGAACGGCGACGCCGGTCTCATTGAAGAACTGCAGGCTGGACGGCTGCGACGCTTCGCCGGAACCCTCGGTCACCACAAACCCGGCGTGCCACTGGTTGAAAAACAGCCGCAGATCGATGTCTGGCCCCAGGGCCAGCCCGACGGTGCCCGTGGCCGACACGTTCTGATAGACCCCCGTCTTCTCGTGCACCGTCGATTCATTGCGCGTCAACGCCATCAACGGACCACAGGCCTCCAGCTGCTGGAGCAGGTCAAGCCATTCCCTGCGCACCGGGACACAACGCAGGGACGCGGGGTGAAGACCTGTGTGGGCGGCCATGACCGCACCTTCGCTCAATCCGATGTGCAGGGCGGCATCGCGTGCCCTCATGCCCTTGGCCCGCGCCTCTGCAAAGGCCTTCCGGATCGCTGCTGGGTCGCGGTCGATCAAGGTTTCGCTCTGGATCATGTTCTTTCTTTCACAGGACAGCAAAGTGATGGCATCGTGAGCACCGCCACATCAGAAGCTGGACACCAGCGCCACCGAGACGCTGCGTCCGGGTGAGGTGTAGGCGTCCAGCACCGGCGAACCCGCCGATACGCCGCGGACATTGGTCCATTGCCAATAGCGTTTGTCGGTGACGTTGTGGACAGCGGCACTCAGGTGCATGCCTGGGCGAATCTGCCACCGCGTGCGCAGGTCCAGCGTCGTGTAGGCGGCCGGCAGGAACTGCCCTGGCGTGGCGCTGAAGTCCACATCCTCGGCACGCTTGGCGGCCACATGGGTCAGACCCACGCCCACGGTCCAGTCACCCAATTGCTGGTCGAGCCCGGCGTACAACTGGGGTGGATTGACCGAGTTCACAGGCAAACCGGTCCCGGTGTCTTTGCCCTGGGTACGACCGTAGGCCATCCTGAGCGTGGTGCCGGCCGCCAGTGCCCAGGTGCCCTTGAGCTCAAAGCCGCTGAGGCTGACCTTGCCCCGGTTGATCGCCTGAAACTGCAGCGGGCTGCCCGGCACACCACCCCCCCCCACCCGCACCAGCTCTTCGATGAAGTCGCGGTAGCGTCCGGCAAAGGCGACCGCCTCCCACTGCAGCCCCCCCGCCCGGCCACGCAGCCCCAGTTCGGCAGTGCGGCTCTTCTCGGGCTTGAGGTCGGGGTTCGGAATGCTCTGGTAGAAACCGAACGGGTTGTCGAAGAAGTTGTTCAGCTGCAATGGCGATGGCGCCCGAAAGCCGCTGGCCACATTGCCGAACACGCTGATGGCCTCGCTGGCACGGTACACAACACCCAGTTTCGGCGACAGGGCCGACGCACTCAGGTCGGCCTCGGCCTTCGGGTACAGCGGATCGTCACGGGCATCCAGCTTCACCCGGTCATAGCGCAAGGCCGGCACCACGGTCCATCGCTCGGACAGGATTTCGTCTTGCACGAACAAGGCCACGGTGTCTTCCTGCGTCTTCGGGAAACGCTTGAGCGGATACGACTCGTACGAAGGTGGCACCGTGCCGGTGACCAGGTTGTCCAGCTGGCTGCGCACCAGCTCGGCTCCATAGACCAGCCGATGGCCCCAGACGGGCCCGGAGGACAGGGTCTTTTCCGCTTGCACCGTGGCCTGGAGGGTCTGCTCGGCATAGGTCACATCACGGACACGGGTCACCAGGGGCCCGCCGACCAGTGCACGTCGCTGCTCCACCGCGGTCTCGCGCGACTGGGCATCCTGGTAGGCCAGCGTGGTTCGCCACTCATCCGCCCAGATGCCCCTGACCTGCCACCGGCCGTCCCAGCTCAGCCGGCTGCGGCGCATGTCGGTGGTGCCATCGAGGTCGGTGGTGAGAAAGCCCATGGCCACGCCACGTGCCGTGAGGGCCTCGACCTCACTGCGCTTGTCGATGTGTTCGGCGGTGAAGGTGTGCTTCTGCCCGCCACCGGGCGTGGCCACCCACTTGAGCAGGGCACCCACCGAGCGGTCGTCCTGCGGATTCGGCGCCGTGCGGCTGCTGTCGGCCGACGTGTTGCTGCCTTGGTTGCCCAGCGCCCCACTGCGCCCCAGCTGCAGGCTGGCCAGGCCACTGGTGCCTGTCGTTGGGCACACCCGCCACCGTCAGCCCCAGGCGGCGCCCCTCGTCCTGCGTGTCGGCCTGCGCAACCAGGCGCGTGGACATGGTTTGGCCTTCACGCACCCGCTCGCGCGGTTCCGTGGTGAACATGGCCACATGACCCGCCAGGCCGTCCGTCTCGACCCGCGAGACCAGGCCCAGATCGAAGTAGTCGCGCCCGAAGGCGGCCGAGCCGAACACCCCACTGGACAGTTCGCGAGGCACCCGGATGCCATCGACCGTCAACAGCACGCGGTTGCCTTCCAGGCCTCGGATGTTGAAGCCGGCATTGCCGTCACGCCCGGTCGATCCGACCACACCGCCGAAGCGCATGGGCGCGCGCTTGACCGTCACGTTGGGCAACGCCTGGACCAGATCACGGATGTCCTGCACCAAGGCCGGATCCAGGTCTTCGCCCTGCAAAAGGTCGATGTTGGCCGGCACATCGGAGGGCTCGCGCTCGCTGCGGGCACCGGTCACCACCACCAGAGGCAGGCTCGGTATCGGGCCGGTCGCCACCCGATCGCTGGCCGGGGCAGCGGAGTCCTGCGCCCAGACAGGCGCCGCGCAGGCCACTGCAATGGCGGCAGCCACAGGCCGCAGGCCCAGATGTCGTTGAAACGAACCGGAGAGGAATTGAGGGGAGGATAGGTCAGGTGGCATGTGCTCAGCTGGGGTGGAGTGGGTTGTTCACACCTTGCTGGCTGTCCACCGACGGCTGTGCGCCGAACGCAGTGACGTGGCTGGCTGGGATCGTTTTTCTATTGTATACGAATGATTCTCATTTGTGCAAGACATTCAGATTTCGCCCGGCCGCACGCCATGCCCATGCACCCATGGAAACAAGCCGCGGCCGCCGAAAAACATGACAATGGCGCCAGTTCCCGCCAACCACCAGGAGAAGCCATGAAAGGCGACGCACAAGTCATTGCCCATCTGCAGGCCCAGCTCAAGAACGAGCTCACCGCTATCAACCAGTACTTCCTGCACTACCGCATGCTCAAGCACTGGGGCTTCGACAAGCTGGCCAAAAAGGAATATGCCGAGTCCATCGGGGAAATGAAGCATGCCGACGTCCTCATGGACCGCATCTTCACGCTCGACGGCCTGCCCAACCTGCAGGACCTGGGCAAACTGAACATCGGCGAGTCGGTGCCCGAAATCCTCGCGTGTGATCTGGCCATGGAACAGGGCGCCCAGAAAGCCATCAAGGACGGCATGGCCCACTGCGAGAGCGTGCGGGACTACGTCTCCCGCGACCTGCTTCAGGGCATCCTGGACGACACCGAGGAACACATCGACTTCCTCGAAACCCAGATCGAACTGATCGACAAGGTGGGGCTGCAGAACTACCTGCAAAGCCAGATGGGCGAGATCGACTGAAACCGCCCTCCAGAGCGGTCATCGGTACTCAGATCACCACTGGTCGCCCGGCGCCTTCGGGACATTGCTTATGTTAATGAAAGCCATTATCATTTGCGAAACGGTTCCGGAGATTCGACCACCACATTGCCCGTGCAGCGCGCAGCGGAATGGCTTTTGACGATATCCAGCTCGAGTTGGGCGTGGCCACCCAGTGTGGCAAGTGCGAATCCTGTGCCCGCGCGGTCTGGGCCGAGTGCAGTCCCGGCCTGAACACCGCCCACATTTTCCAGACATCGGCCGCCGAAGCCGGCTCCCCTCTGGCCGCTGCCTGATACAGGCTGCCCAAGGGCACGATAGCGGCCTCCCCCGTTCCCCGGGGGGAGGTATATCCCATTGAGCTTCCCAGTTTTTCTCCCATCATGGGTGCAGTTTTCTGATACCTTTTTGTTGCGAGTGCTTCTCATTCGTTTTTAGTGTTATACTGATCGTCAGTTCCTCATGCCCACACGGTCCGCTCTCATGCTCACCGCTCTTGCTCTTGTCGGAGGCAGCCTGGTTTTCATCCTGATCGCATTGATCTGGGTGTTCGGCCGCTGAGCCCGGGTCCCGCTCCTCCTGCACCGTCCTACACTATGTCTGCCGCCAGCGTCGTCCACACCGTGACCCCTGCCGGCCTTTTCACGCCCGCAGAGAACCCGCCCGTCATGACCTCCCGCCTTCTTGTCATCGTGGCCGTGATCGGCTGCCATGTCCTGGGCCTGTGGGCGCTGCAGAGCGGGCTGCTGCGCCGCGTGGTGGAAACGATCGTGCGCCGCAACCCCAGATCGAACCGGCCCCGCCGCCGCCGCAACCCAGGCCGGAGCCGCCACGGCCCCGCCCCGTCACCCCGCGCGCTCCGGTTCCGGTGCCCGAGCCCGCACCCCTGCCCGTGGCCGAAGCAGCGCCACAGGCCCCCATCGAGGTGGCCGCGCCCGCACCACCCGAGCGTCAACCCGTCACGGCCGCTCCGTCCAGCGGCAACCCGGCCAGCGAGGCACCACCAGCGCCTCCGGTCGTCGTCCTGCCGTCGAGCCCGGCGTATCTCAGCGACCGGCCGTTGGCCTACCCTCACGTTTCAGTCAGGCTCAATGAACAAGGCACAGTACGCCTCAGGGCCTATATCGGTACCGATGGCAAGCCCACGAAGATCACGGTACTGACCTCCAGCGGTTTTCCCCGCCTGGACCAGGCTGCCGTCGAATCCGTATACCGCTGGCGCTTCGTTCCTGGCACGCGAAATGGACGGCCCGAACCCATGTGGGCGGAGGTGCCTGTGCGATTCCAGCTCGATCCCATCCAATGACACCCCTCGCATCGGACACGGCAGTTGAGCCCTCCTCCGGCCCGATGCCCAACCGACTCATCCAGCCACAAGTTCATCACCATGGAACCCTCATTCTCAAGCGCCGGCCTGCTCCAGATCTGGCTTCAAGGCGACGCTGTCATCCGGACGGTCGCCGTCGTGCTCCTCATCATGTCGCTGGCGACCTGGGTCATCTTCCTGTGGAAGCTGCTGGACCAGCGTGCCCACAAGCGCCAGGCCCGGGGATGCGAGGGCTTCTGGCACAGCGGCGACTTTGCCGAAGGCATGGACAAACTCGGTGATGCCCAGAACAACCCGTTT
>JALOSN010000334.1 GCA_025458415.1 Hydrogenophaga sp. | reverse complement strand
CATCACATCCCTGTTCGTGACCCACGACCAGGTCGAGGCCATGACGCTGGCCCAGCGCATGATCGTGATGAATGGCGGCCACATGGAGCAGTTCGGCACTCCGGAGGAAGTCTATGCCCGGCCCGCCACCACCTTTGTCGCCAGTTTCATCGGGTCACCGCCCATGAACCTGCTGAAGCAGGCGCCCGGCGGGCAGCCCGGTCGCCTGCTGGGCATCCGGCCTGAACACATCGACCTGGCCGACGATGGCTGGACGCTGCAGGTCGACAACGTCGAGCTGCTCGGCGCCGAGCGACTGGTCCACACCCGCCTGGGCGACGAGGAGCTGATCCTGCGGCTGCACGAAGACCAGGGTGCGCCCGTCATCGGCAGCACCATCCGGGCACGCCCGCGCCAGGACCGTCTGCACTGGTTCGACGCTGCCACCGGCCACCGTTGCTGAGGCCGTGCACATGAGCACAGCTGCTCCATGGCCCTACCCCGCCTGGATCGCCCACCGCGGTGCCGGGCAACTGGCACCCGAAAACACGCTGGCGGCCTTCCGGCTGGGTGCAGCCCACGGCTACCGCATGTTCGAATGCGATGCCAAGCTCAGCGCCGACGGTGTGGTCTTCCTGCTGCACGACACCGAGCTTGAACGGACCACCAACGGTCAGGGCGTGGCCTCGGAGCAGACCTGGTCGGCCCTGTCCAGGCTGGACGCCGGCAGCTGGCACGGACGGCTGTGGGCCGGCGAGCCGCCATGCACGCTGGAAGCGTTGGTGCGCTGGTGCCTGGCCAACCGCTTCATGCTCAACATCGAGATCAAGCCCACGCCGGGCCAGGAAGAGGCGACAGGCCGAGAGGTGGCACGCCTGGCAAATGACCTGTGGCGAACCAGACCGGAATTGCCGCCCCCGCTGCTGACGTCCTTCAGGCCGGAGTCGCTGAAAGGAGCCCTGCTCGCGGCGCCGAATCTGCCGCGCGGCCTGCTGCTGCATTCCCACTGGACGGGTTGGCAGGCGGTGGCCCGCACGCTGGACTGCCGCGCCATCATCTGCCACCACCCTCTGTGGAACCATGCCCTGGTGGACGAAATGCACCATTCGGGCATGCGCTGCCTGGCCTACACGGTCAACGATGATGAAGACGTGCGGCGGCTCCAGGAAATGGGTCTTGATGGCCTGATCACGGACCGGGTCGATTGGTACACGCCTTCGGTGCCTCTGGCAGGCGCCTGATCAGCGTCCGCGCCACCACCAGACCAGGCTGCCCTGCACCAGGGCCATGGCTGCGTAGGTGGCCATTCGGCCGTCGCGCCCGAACCACGCGAGCCCCGCCAGCAGCACCAGCACACCGGCCGCGCACAACCAGGCCAGCGATGCCCAGCGACCGGGTCTTGGACGGCGAAACGCCAGACCCAGCCACAGCACCAGTGCCACCAGAACAGCCGGTGCCACAAAACCGCCCAGGTGCCAGACCAGGGCAACGGGCGTCACGCCACCACCTCAGCGGCCCGCCGCGCCCCGTGCTTTCTGACAGGGCAGGCAACTTTGTTCGCTCGGGTATCTGCTGGCATAAGCGCGCGATTTTATAATCCGGTCATGTCTGTCTGGACGCTTGGCATCAACCACCAGACCGCGCCACTTGATCTGCGCGGGCGTTTTGCGTTTGCCATCGACCAGATCCAGCCCACGCTGCATGGCTACCGCCAGTCCCTGGCACGACAGCCGGAGGCCACTCTCCTGTCCACCTGCAACCGGACAGAGCTCTATGGTGCCGGAGACCAGTCTGTGGTCGAACCCACGCTGGAATGGCTGGCCCGAACCGGCGGTGTGAGTACCCACGTGCTGCGCGACCACGCCTACATCCTGCGTGAAGATCAGGCCGCACGCCACGCATTCCGTGTCGCCAGTGGCCTGGACAGCATGGTCCTCGGTGAGCCGCAGATTCTGGGGCAGATGAAGGACGCGGTCCGGGCCGCCGAAGATGCCGGTGCCCTGGGCACCACGCTGCACCAGCTGTTCCAGCGCTCGTTCGCTGTGGCCAAGCAGGTGCGCACCTCGACCGAGATCGGCGCCCACTCCATCAGCATGACCGCTGCCGCCGTGCGGCTGGCCGGCCAGCTGTTCGAGGACCTGCGCGACATCCGCGTTCTGTTCGTCGGCGCAGGCGAGATGATCGAGCTTGCGGCCACACACTTTGCGGCGAAAACGCCGAAGTCCATGGCCATTGCCAACCGGACGCTGGAGCGTGGCGAAAAGCTCGCCCTGCGCTTCGGTGGCGAAGTGATGCGCCTGTCCGATGTACCGGACCGCCTGCACGAGTTCGACGCCGTCGTCAGCTGCACTGCCAGTACGCTGCCCATCATCGGACTGGGGGCTGTTGAACGCGCGCTCCGCAAGCGGCGTCACCGGCCGGTGTTCATGGTCGACCTGGCGGTGCCGCGCGACATCGAGGTCGAGGTCAAGGCCCTCGACGATGTCTACCTCTACACCGTCGACGACCTGGCCAATGTCGTGCAGACGGGCAAGGACAACCGGCAGGCCGCCGTCGCCCAGGCCGAAGCCATCATCGATGCGGGTGTGCTGAGCTTCATGCACTGGATGGAGCAACGCAACCCTGACACCGGCGTGGTGCCCCTGATCCAGCGCATCAATGCCCAGGCCGACGAGTGGCGCAGCCTCGAAATGGCCCGGGCGCGCAAGCTGCTGGCCAAGGGCGAGCCGGTCGAAGCGGTTCTGGAAGCCCTGTCCCGTGGCCTGACCCAGAAGATGCTGCACGGCACGCTGGCCGAGCTGCACGCCGGCGACCAGGCCACGCGCGCGGCCACCGCACAGACCGTCTCGCGCCTGTTCCTGCGCGACAAGTCCTAGCCCACCTCCGGCCAGCCCGGCGACCACCGGGTGCGCCCCACATGAAACCTTGCTTCACGAGCTGGATGCACGCCTGTCGGCCTCTGATGTCGTCGACGACATGGAGCGCTTCCGCGCGCTCAGCCGGGAACACGCCGACACCTCGCTGGTCGTCGAGAAGTTCGAGCGCTTCCTGCAACGCGAAGCGGACTTGCAGGCAGCACACACCCTGCTGGCGGACCCTGAAATGGCCGAGCTCGCGAGGCAGGAAATGAACGACGCCGAGGTGGAACTGGCAGAGCTCGATGCCGAGCTGCAGCAGATGCTGCTGCCACGCGATCCTGACGACCAGCGGGCCGCCTTCATCGAAATCCGTGCCGGTACCGGCGGCGACGAATCTGCCCTGTTCGCCGGTGACCTGGCGCGCATGTACCTGCGCTATGCAGACCGGCAAGGCTGGGCCGCCGAGATCGTCAGCGAATCGCCCGGCGAACAGGGTGGATACAAGGAAGTCGTGCTGCGCATGGCCCACCGAACCCCTGGCGATGGGGTCTACGGCCGCCTGCGATTCGAGTCGGGCGGTCACCGCGTCCAGCGCGTGCCTGCCACGGAGACCCAGGGACGCATCCACACCAGCGCAGCCACGGTGGCGGTCATGCCCGAACCCGATGAGGCCCAGGCGGTGCAGCTCAACCCCGCCGACCTGCGCATCGACACCTTTCGCGCCAGCGGGGCCGGTGGCCAGCACATCAACAAGACGGATTCCGCGGTTCGCGTGACACACCTGCCCACCGGGCTGGTCGCCGAGTGCCAGGACGGCCGCTCGCAACACAGCAACAAGGCCAAGGCGCTGCAGGTGCTGACAGCACGCCTGCAGGACAAGGATCGGCGCGAGCGGGCCGAAGCGGAGGCCGCCACCCGCAAGGGGCTGATCGGCAGCGGCGACCGCAGCGACCGTATCCGGACCTACAACTTTCCCCAGGGTCGCCTGACCGACCACCGCATCAACCTCACGCTCTACAAGCTGACCGCGATCATGGATGGGGATCTGGACGAAGTGATCCACGCGCTGCAGGTGACCCGGGGTGCCGAGCTGCTGTCCGAACTGGAACAGCGCCATGGCGGAAAAGGACTGGCTTGAACGTCCGGCAGGCACTCGCACAAGCCCAGGCGCTGGGCCTGGATCGCCTGGACGCCCAGATGCTGGTGCTGCATGCCCTGGCCCGCAACCCGCACGACCGGGCCTGGTTGATCGCCCATGACAGCGACCCGTTGCCGCCCGAAGCGGCGACCCGCTGGACCGCTCTGCTGCGCCGGCGGCAACAACAGGAACCCGTTGCATATCTGCTCGGCGAAAAGGAATTCGGTGGCCTGAACCTGCAGGTGGACGCCCGCGTGCTGGTGCCGCGACCGGACACCGAGGTGCTCGTCGATTGGGCGCTGGACGTCCTGCCGGCGCCCGAAGGCGGGGGGCCCGTCCGCCTGCTGGACCTGGGCACTGGCAGCGGCGCCATCGCACTCACCATCGCCAGCCGCCGGTCCGACGTCCAGGTCACCGCCACCGACGCCAGCGCCGACGCGCTGAGCGTCGCACGTGCCAATGCCCGGCGGCTGAACCTGCCGGTTCGCTTCGCACAGGGTGCCTGGCTGGCGGCCGTGCCGGGTGAGCGCTTTCACGTGATCGCCAGCAACCCGCCCTACATTGCCGAAGGCGACGCCCACCTGGTTGCCCTCGCGCACGAGCCCATCTCTGCCCTGGTCGCCGGCCCCGACGGGCTCGACGACGTCCGTCGAATCGTGGCGCAAGCGCCTGCTGCCCTGCGCCACGGCGGCTGGCTGCTGCTGGAGCATGGTCACGACCAGGCCGTCGCGGTGCGCGCGCTGCTGGATGCTGCCGGCTTCGAACAGGTGAGCAGCCGCAAAGACCTCGCGGGCATCGAGCGTTGCAGCGGCGGCCGGCATGGGTTCGATGGATAATTGACTGTTGTGCCGGGTCATTCCCCGCCTCTGAAACCCAAGGATCCCACCACCATGAGCGACACCCAGACCCAGATCGACCA